>NVRO01000001.1 GCA_002400895.1 Planctomycetota bacterium | reverse complement strand
AGAATGCGGAGAAGGTCGGGGCTTGGAGTCTGAAAGGAAATATGAACCTTGTCATCACCGATGCATTAAAATTGACCGTCGATTTTGACGTGCGTTCTGCAACAGTAACCGCCCAGGGCCGGAATGAACTATTCGATTCTTGCCGGTAAGAGCGGCACATTCCCGGGTTCAATCTGGAATGGTCTCCACGTTGATCTCAACCAGGATGTACTGACCCGGGCGGTCAGCAATGACATTGGGATTTTCGGTTTGGTCGGATTTACCGGGGTTCTTGATCAGGACGGTAGAGCTACTGCGTTTTTCAACCTTCCAACCATGGGACAAGCTTTCTGGTACTTGCCGGAGTTGGACTTTGTTGCTGTCGTTTATGACAACAATGGCTCAATTGCGTCAAATGCGGTAGTATTGGGTTGGGAAGGCTGATCTTATGGAACAATTGCAGGGCTCATACGTATGTATTCCGTAAGGACCATGCCCTCGAGTTGCGGGTCGAGAACTTGGCTTGGACTCGCCCGCCCGGAGGTGGTGCAATCTCAACAATGCGGGCGGTGCCGGTTTTTGAAGACTTCAGCGTTCAGATTCTCTTTGGTGGCAATACTCCGAGCGTGTTGAGATTGCCAATCATGCCCTACCAAAACCCATCGCTGGTGTGCTCGGACGTAAAACTTCCACGGGGTAAGCTCAGGGATTTGTCCTTGGGAATCCACAGCGATTCCGATCATGCCGGTCTCTTGCGGGCAAAAGTGGAATTTCCCCCGGTTCATACTGGCACGGTCTCCACTTGGAGCTCAATCAGGACCAGCTGACCAGAGCAATCATCATTAATATTGGAATATTGCCCCTTACCGGGTATGTCGGGAATTTGACCCAGGATGGCCGGGCAATTGCCGAGATGGCATTTCAGACTGGCGGCATCCCGAGCTGTTACCTGCCACAGTTGGCATTTGTAGCGGTGATTTATGAGAACACCACCGTTTCTCAAGCCACCCCGGCGGCACAGTTAGAGCGGTTTTAATCGGGCTAGCGGATAACCATCCTCCAGAAGGTGACTAGATGGAAGCCGGAAGGCCACGGACGGCCTATAATCCGCGGCTAAACCACATCAAAATCATGCTTCTCAGCGTACTAGCAACCCCCATCCTGCTCGCTGCCGCCCTGCCCCAAGAGGAGATAATTCTCAATAATGGCAAGGTGCTCGAGGTTGAACGCATTACTGGCGAAACATTCAGCGAAGTTACCTACAAGTCGAAGTCCGGTGGTAGCGGCCGCAAGCCTGCCGAGCAGGTCCGCGAAATCAGGCACAACCTAGGGCCTACCGTGCTCAATGAGTACGCCACCGCAATCGACTTGATGAATGCTGAGGATTATGTCGCCGCCCTTCAGGTCTTCAACGATGTGTTGAGCGATGAGCGGCTGCTGAACTCCAAGCGTTATGCCTGGGTCAAGGGTGACTCGCTTTACCGCCAGATCAAGTGCATGTTCTCACTGGCTGATTTTGCCGGGGCTGCTGCCGGAGCGGACAAGCTATTGGCTGAGGTTCCCAATTCGTTTTACTAYGCTTCTGCTTCATTGGTTAAAGCTGAGGCGCTTGAGTTGGCTGGAAATACGGCAGATGCGACCAGTGCTTTTAATAAACTTTCATATGATGTTGTCGAAAAGAATTTGCCGCAAAGATGGGGCAAGCAGGCTGAACTCGGTTTGATCTTGCTCGACAAGGCAAATCGTGGCGGTACTTTGCGGCGAAAATTGGAAGGATTGATTGCAACTGTTGATGGCAAGTACCCGACGGTTGCCAATCGCGCCAAGGTGGAAATCGGCAATACCTTTATTGATGAAGAGAACTTCGATAAAGCGCGCAAATACTTCGGTGCCATTGTGGACGGAGGAGAAGCAGATGCTGCCACTGAAGCCGCTGCGTTTCTCGGCCTTGGTCTGTGTGATTACCGTGCCGGTTTGTTAATGAGTAATCAGGACAAGGCCGTTTTGGCCTACTTTTCTGCCAACCTGAATTTCTTACGGGTGGTGGTGATGTATAAGGACAACGTCGCCCTCGTGCCCAAGAGCRTGTATCACTCGGCGATGTGTTTTAACCGGAGTGGCGGTGACAATCGCGCCAAGGCAGTACGCATGGCTGGTCGCATGCTGAAGCGCTATCCTAATTCTCAATGGACCAAGAAGGTAAAGCAGGATTTAAATCTCCGCTAATCGTTAGTTAGGCTAACGAAAGCCGGCYGATTTTTAGCCGGACAAATAATGACGGGGGAAGCTGGCGTGCTTCACCCGTCTTTTTTGTTTTCCCGGTCTTTTCCACAGCGGTGATATTGGCAGTCACTTTTCGTCTGTATCTGTTGCCGCCCACCGGCATTCTTAGAGATGAACCCAGTTTCTAGTACCGATACGCTTGAGCAACTCCCGGAGTTTGTTGCCCATGTGATKTCTTATTTGCGGCGTCGCATCTCCGACTTTGAGTTGTGCCGTGATATTGCACAGGAAGCGGCAGCAAGGCTTCTTGTGCAGATGGAAAAGGGAGTTGAGTTGCAGAACCCAAAAGCGTGGATGTTCCGAATCGCCCGYAATTTGGCAGTAGATGAGATTCGTCGGCGAACCCCGGCTTCCTTGGGSATWGAAGCACAGGAGTGGCTTGGTGACAGCCGAGGGGCAGCACCAGAGAGCCCTCCGGTGTGGCGAGTCGGCGATCATGACCTCGACCGCGACGAAATGCTCGCACTGTTGCCCCAAGCTTTTTCTCGTTTGTCAGGGGAGACCCAGCGCTTGTTGGAGGCACGATACCGCGGGCAAATGAGTTGTCAGGAATTGGCCATTTGTTTTAATTCAACCGAGCGTGCAGTGTCGCAACGGCTGTATCGCTCACGGCATTTTCTTCGCAATCTACTGGTTGAAGAAGATGTCATTAATACCACTAATAAGGAGAAAAAATGTTCGCAAGCATGATACTTGGAACTCTGCTTTTATTGCAGGGTGTAGAAATTGAAAAAATGGATAGTGCAGTTATCCAATTACAGTCGGCCAAGGCGATCAAGTCGGAATCGCGTGGAACTAAGGGGGCGGCCCGGGTAATGGCTCTGGACAATGCTTGTGCGGCTTATGACGCGGTTGTCAAGTATTGGCCTGATTCCGGAGTGCTGACCGCCGAAGCCGCATTCAGGAGCGGTGAAATCAATCGCAGCCTGGGTCGGCCAGGTGCAGCCAAAGGAAGTTTTGAAGTGGCTTTTGACCAGGGGGAAGGAAGTTACTTCGCGCCGCGGGCAATCCTTGAAATAGGGCATATTCATCGCCGCGTATCCGAAATGGACAAGGCTCTGGAGTATTACGGCCGCTTGGTGGCAATCAAGGGAGTGCCGGTGCGGTACTTGAATGACAGTCGGGAATGGGCGGGCAAGGTCCATTTTGAGCTGGGCCATTGGGATAAAGCATTACTCTCATTCAAGCAATGGTCGGTCAACTCTGAGGGGCCGACTGAACAGGTAAGAGCAGTCGATTTGCAACTGGGATGCCTGCTTGAGTTGAAGCAGATGGAGGCCGCAAGAGTCTTACTGGCTAAAACCATGGAAGAGTTGACCCCGTTATCGGAAGAACCCAGCAAGGAGGGTGCCCGCCTGAAACGCGCCCTTGAGCGGATGAAGGCACCTTCCCGGTTGGCCGCCAGCGGGACTTAGGAATCGGCCATGACGACAGCAGCTGCGGTRCTGTCGGTATGGCTGATGGAAACGCGCATTCCGCGGATTTGGCGCTCGGTCGCCAGCTCCGCGGCTTTGCCGTGAAGGATAAGTTGCGGGGGTGTGGAKCCGTCSGAGAGCAGTTCAAAGTCCTTGAACCCGACCCCATCCTGGGCGAACCCKGAGCCCAGGGCTTTCATTGCCGCTTCTTTTGCTGCCCAGCGGGCCGCATAGTGAATCGGTGGGTCAGCGCGATTTTCACAAGAGGCCTGCTCGTTCGGGGTAAATAGTCGGTCCTTGAAGTCTTGGCCACCTTTTTCKAKGGCAGAACGAAAGCGCTCGACTTCGACCAGGTCGACGCCAATTCCGGGTGCAGGGGTGGAGTTCACTTAATCAAGATAGCAGGGTGCGCGAAGGCCTCTGCGCATCAATAATAGAGCCACCTTGATGCACGACCCCATCCTCGAAGGGTTGAATCCCGAACAGCAGCGCGCGGCCACTCACGGTGATGGTCCGCTGTTGATTCTTGCCGGTGCTGGTACCGGAAAAACCAGGACCATTACCCGCCGGGTTGCCCACCTGGTGCGCAACAATGGTCTTTATCCCAATCGTTTGTTGGCGATTACTTTTACCAATAAAGCAGCCCGTGAAATGCGTTATCGAATTCGTGAGTGGGTTCCCGATACCGGAATGTGGGTCGGGACTTTTCATGCAACGTGTGCGCGGATGTTGAGGATGCAGCCGGAGCCGGTTGGACGTACTCCGAACTTCACCATTATTGACGAAGAGGACCGCAAAAAATTGCTTCGTCAAATCATCAAGGATTTGGGCTGGGACACCATGGTGTACAAGCCTCGCGCTTTTCAAACCGCCATTTCAGATTGGAAGCGGAGGCGGATAGGAGCAGAGTCAGCGGCCGAAGAATCTGCGCTCTACGGACTTCGCGAGGAGCGCGCAGCACAGGTTTATGCCAGTTATTCAAAAGCTCTGGACAAGCAGGACTCACTCGACTTTGATGACTTGTTGGTCAAGGGTCTGGAGTTGGTCGAGTGGGACGCTCGTGGTCCACGCCGCTGGGCGCAGGCTTGGGATCACGTTCTGGTGGACGAATATCAGGACACCAATGATTTGCAATATCAGTTTGTAAAGTTGTTGTCTGCGGGCAGCGGCAACCTGGCAGTATGTGGAGACCCGGACCAATCCATCTACAGTTGGCGGGGAGCTGACATTCGTAATATATTGCGATTTGAAGATGATTTTCCGGGCGCAGAAGTGATACGCCTGGAGAGGAACTATCGTTCGGTGGGCAATGTCCTGCGTGCCGCTCAGGCGGTCATTACCAACAACCGTGCACGAAAAGAGAAGGATCTTTTTACCGAGCTGGATGCCGGGGAACCACTCACCTTGGCCGATAGTCCGAACGAAGAGATGGAGGCATTAAGGGTCGCTGGCCGGGTCAAGGAATGGGTTGCCGCCGGTACTCCTGCCAAGGAATTGGCGGTTTTTTATCGCACCAACGCCTGTTCGCGAGCGCTCGAGGTTGCCTTCACCCGGGTTCAGATTCCTTACCAGGTGGTCGGCGGTCTGGCCTTTTTCGAAAGGCGTGAGATAAAGGATTTACTGGCTTACGGGCGCATCCTTGTCAATCCAAAAGATGATGTGAGTACGGTCCGAATCATCAATGTTCCACCTCGTGGAATCGGCCTGAAAACTATTGATCGAGTACGAACGGCGGCCGGTGATTTTGACGAGTCGGTGCTGAAAGTTTTGCGGCGCCCGGACGTCAGGGAAGCATTGGGCACCCGTGCCAAGAAGGCCACCACCTCATTCCTCGGGTTGATCGGTCGCCTCGGCGATAATCTGAACAGTGCCGAAGAAACATTGCGAGCGATAATCGACCGCACAGGTTACCGTCGGTTTGCGGAAACATTGGGAGACACCGAGGATGTTGATCGTCTTGAAAACGTCGATGAATTGCTGGCCTTCGCTGCGGAGTACGATGAACGCCTGGGCTCGGGATTGCGCGGGTTTTTGGAGGAGGTGTCCTTGCTCACCGACCAGGATCGGTGGGAGGAGGGAGCCCAACGCGTTTCTCTCATGACCGTGCATGCGGCCAAGGGGTTGGAGTTTGACCGGGTTGCGGTGGTTGGACTCGAGGAGGGTTTGTTCCCACACCTCCGCGCCTTGGATGACCCCGATGGTCTTGAAGAAGAGCGTCGACTCTTTTATGTAGCACTGACCAGGGCGCGGCTTGAAATCTTTTTGTCCTATTCACGCATGCGCTTTCGTACTGGTGCGCCTGGCCCCCAGTCTCCTTCCCGCTTTTTGGATGAAATCCCCCCCGACCTGCTGGAGGGCGAAACCATGGCGGAGGTATTGCCCGAACAGAGCCTCGAACATGGCGAGGGAGTATTTAGTGAGTTCGACAAGGTGCGGCACGATACCTTTGGGGTTGGCCGGGTACTCAAGGTGCTGGGTCGCGGCATCAACCAAAGAGTGGTGGTGCGTTTCGATGGCGAGCGCGACTCTCGCCAGTTACTAGTAACCTATGCACCTCTTGAGAGGATTGACTGACCTACGATGACTGCTGTTTCTGACAAATCCAAAGAGCTCCTAGTAACATTTTTCGGCTTGGGCTATGCGCCGGTTGCCCCGGGTACCTTTGGCACCCTCGGCGGCGTGGCGCTGGCTGCGATTATTGGCACTGCCTGGCCCGAGTATTTCCCCTACTTGTGCTTGGCCACCGCTCTGTTCCTGTGCATGCTCGGCGCCGGTTGCGGTGATTGGGCAGAAAGAAAATACGGTAAAAAGGACCCCGGACAATATGTACTGGACGAAGTCGCCGGATACATGGTCGCAGTTGCCTTGCCCATAGCCGGAGATTCGGTAAGCATGAGCCATCTGGTGATTGCGTTCTTCCTGTTTAGACTGACTGACATTGTCAAGCCTCCACCGGCCCGACGATTGGAAAGCATCCCCGGGGGTTGGGGCATCCTGGCTGACGATCTTGTTGCCGGCGCGTGGGCTCTCGGCGGACTATATTTGATTCGTATTTTCTTCCCGGAGTTGATTACTTGAGCAATCAAGATTTGAGCGAAACCACGATCCGTTCCCGTCGTGCTGCCGGCATGGGTTTGGCGAGTCGCTTCACCCTGATGCTTGGTTTGTTCACGGTTCTGTTTGCTGTACCTGCAACCTGGATGTTGGTACAGAGCGGCAATCGCCTGGTTGATGAAGCCGCTGAAACCTCGAGATTGGARATGGCCAAGGAGACCGGAGAGATTCGTAGCGGTTCCTTCGCCCTGCCCGAGMAGTTGTCAGGTCGACAGCATCTTGGTGCCGGCAATGTGCGGGTGCAGGTGGCAGATGCCACTTTGAGAGGTGATGAAGGCCGGCGGTCAACCCGGATCTATCGCATTTTGGATGGACCGGAGGACAGCATCCCGCAACAGTTGGACTTGTTTGCCCCGCCTACCAATGACACCACCCCGGGCCGCAATTTTTTGATTCGAGTCCTGCTGGTGACCGCCGGACTGGTATTGGTCGTTATTTTGTCGGCGGCGGTTTCAGCCAAACGAGTGGCGCGGCCTCTGGGGCTGATAACCGAGGATGTGCTTGCCATCAGCCGCGGCAATTTCAAGCGCCGCATCCGCACCTCCGACTCGGTTGGCGAGGTGGCAATGCTGGGATGGGCGGTGGAGCGAATGGTCGTGGACCTGCTCGAAGGGCAGGAGCGCCAGCAAGCATTGGAGCAGAGACAACGTGAGGCTGATACCTTGCGTGAAATCAAACGCAACTTGCAGCCGATGCAGGTTCAAGCCCCGGTAGGCTTCACTCTGGAAACTTCCACCCTTGAGTCAGGTGGTGCTGGCACCGGCGATTTTGCCGATGCACTTTCCGATGGCGAAGGCCGTCCCACTTTGGTGGTTGGTGCTACCGCCGAGCGAGGAATGTCCGGAGCAATGCTGATGGCAATGACCCGCGCTTATTTGCGCGTGGGGATTCTCGACGGGCAATCTCCGGCTGAGGCCTGCGATCGCGCCAACATTTCTCTCAACCGCGATCTTGCGCGTGGGCTTTTCGCCAGCGCAATAGTTGCCCGGCTCGACCCTTCAACTGGAGAAATCGAATTGGTTTCAGCAGGTCATAAGGCGCCGGCAATCCGTTGGGATGAGGAAGCAAAGCAGTTCCGTAAGCTTCAGCCCAATGGGATCGCTCTCGGTTTCGACAAGGGCCCGATTTTTCGTAAATCTATCGAGACTTTGAAACTGACATTGAAGCCGGGTGATGCTCTGTTTCTGTTCAGCCCTGCTGCGATTGAGGAAACTGGCGCAGGTGGGGGCGAGAAATTGGGGGAAACCGGGTTGGCAAGATTGGCCAAAATTGCGGTCGAGCAGGGCCTCGAGGCAATGGAAGAACAACTGCGTAAATTCATCGGTGAACGACCAGAATCGGACCTGTCTTTTGCGATGTGTAAAGCTAACCCAGCCAGCGAACAATGAAGATTAGTGAATTTCAAAAACTGATTGAACGAATCTACTTTGCAAAGGACAACGCTCGTGGTCTGGAAGCTACTCATATGTGGTTTTGTGAAGAGGTCGGGGAACTCACTCGTGCCCTGCGGCGGGATGACGACCGCGCTAACCTCGAGGAGGAGTTTGCCGATGTGTTGGCATGGCTCAGCACCCTGGCCAGTATTAAAGGGGTGGATCTGGGCGCAGTCGCTGCGGCAAAGTATGCGAAAGGATGCCCACAATGCGAGTCGGAGCCCTGTAACTGTTRACTGCCAGGCTTGTTGGGGCAAAAAAAATGGGACAGTTCTTTMCATCTGCCCCCTGGATGAATCCTATGCGATGGTCCGAACTGCCCCGAGAAGCCAACTTGTCCCATAAGGGACCCTGCTCCTTCCTGCTATTCGTTCCTTTGGATGGTGTCAGTGGYGAATAAGTTCCGAGGTTTTATATAATTTTGATCAACCTTTCCCRAAAACTGGGCTTTGAGGGCCAGTTCAGCGTATTTCTTTCGTATGCTGGGGGATAGATGAAGAGAATTCCTCTTGATGTCGTCTGTCCTTGTTGTGACACCCTRATGAAGGTAGACCCCAAGAATGGCAATGTCCTAGTTCATGGGGAGGAAGCCGAGAAGCCTGCCGATTTAGGGGATGTCGTGAAACGGATTGAACAGCGCGAGGAGAAGCTCAACGATTCCTTTGGCGAAGCGATGGAGGCAGAAAGGCGTCGCAAGCAGGAACTCCACGACTTGTTCAAGAAGGCGAAGGATAAGGCCAAGAGCGACACCTCCAAAAAGGGACCTGACAACCCGCTGGACGATCGTTGGCGCTAATCGACAGGCGGTAGCCACTCCGCCGCGCTTTCCACTAATTTAAAATCGGTCCAATCGAAGCGCAGCGGGGTGACACTAATCCATCCATCCATAAATGCTGCGGTATCCGACCCTTCCGGGTATTCCCCGTTGAAGCTGAAATTTGCCCGGTAGCCTCCGTCTCTGGAAGAGAATCCAGTGATGTGGATGTAGGCGCCATCCATTGGGGCAACGATTGCGCCTGGCCAGCGACCGTCACTCTGTTCCGGAAAGTTGAGTGACCAGCAAATATCACCTTGTGCTCCAGTATTCAGCATCTGCTCGGCAAACTTGGCGGTCCATGCTGCTGCCGGGGCAAAGTCGCGCACCTGGGAATCCTGGGAAGCTGCCACCGCCGGGATGCCGTGGTAGTTAGCTTCCATCGCTGCTCCGATGGTTCCGGAGTAGTGGGCAATGTTGCCGACGTTGGCCCCGCGGTTGATTCCTGAAACTATCAGGTCAAAAGGATGGTCAGCACCGAGTTGAATGATGCCGAAAAGGGTCGCATCGGAAGGAGTTCCGCTGATCGAGCAGGCGTAACTTGCGCCTTCCATTTCAATTTCCGTGACCTCCATGGTTTGAGAGAAAGCAACCGAAGAATGACTGGCGCCAGAGCGGTTGGAGTCGGGTGCGCAGACCACGACCTCGCCGATTGCAGACATTGCCTTGACTAATTCGACAATCCCCGGCGAATGAATGCCGTCATCATTGACTACCAGGATATGAAGGCGCTCAATCGGGTCAGGGTTGGTGGGGGCTGCGCCACAAGCCGGTAGCAGCAAGGCACTGGAGATGAGGAGGCGGGGAAAACCCATGGGGTCGAAGGGTATATTATTTCGACCGAATTTAATATTCCCAAATCAGTTATATGTGCTGGTCGTAGATTTCCGGTCGCCGCGCAGAAAATAGGTCGACACCATCTCCGGCTTGCTTGTCACGCGCGTCTTCGGGGCTTATCGCAAACACCTGCTGCCATTTGCTGTCAGTGGGCGCATTGGCCAAAATATCGGCGTTTGGATCAAGTGCTTGGGAAGCACCGGTGAAGTGCAACTCGCCTTCGCTGCCGATTCTGTTTGCGGTAAAAACAAAGATTCGGTTGCAAAGAGCGTGGCCCTTGGTTGCGGTTTGCGCCCAGGGCAGGACAAGATTGGAAGGATGCGCAATGAAATCGGCCCCGGCAAGCGCAGCCATGCGCCAGACTTCCGGAAAGGCCCAGTCAAAACAAATCAGGATGGCAAACTTTGCATCCTTTATGGTGAATATTGGCACTCCCAGATTACCGGGAGTGAATAACTCCGGTTCCCGGTCGAAAAGATGCAATTTGCGATAGTTGCCGCACACTCCATTGCTGCTGACAAGGGCAGCAGAGTTGTACAAGTGATTGCTTCCGGCTTCGGCATATCCGGTGACCACCGAGCACCCGAACTCCGAACACCGCTCCTTAATCCAGCCAAGAAAGGGGCCGGAGCCGTCGCTGGGTTCTGCCACTTTGATGAGCGATTCCTTGTCGGGAAAGGAGTAACCGCTCCCCGCCAACTCCGGCAGGATAATCAAGTCGGCGCCATCACTGGCGCAGGCGGCAAGCTGTGGCTCCAGGCGCTTGCAAGTAGTCTCCAAATCCAAATGGGCGGGTTCGGATTGGACCAGGCCAATGCGCATTACACTTCTACGTGGTCGTTGATGTTGCCGAGGAAGAAGTCGTTGCCCTTGTCGTCAGTGACAATAAAAGCCGGGAAGTTTTCCACCTCAATTTTCCAGATTGCTTCCATGCCAAGTTCTTCATGGGCAATGCACTCGACCTTCTTGATGCAGTCTTTGGCCAGGCGCGCTGCGGCGCCACCGATGCTTCCCAGGTAAAAACCACCATTGTCCCGGCACGCTTCCACAACTTTGCGTGACCTGTTGCCTTTCGCCAGCATTACCATGGAGCCGCCTGCCTTCTGGAATTGATCGACAAAATCGTCCATGCGTCCCGCAGTGGTGGGTCCGAAGGAGCCGGAGGCGTAACCCTCGGGGGTCTTTGCGGGGCCAGCGTAGTAAACCGGGTGGTTCTTGAAGTACGCGGGTAGCTTTCCATTTTTTTCCAGGTACTCACGCAACTTGAAGTGGGCCTGATCGCGAGCAACAACCATGGTTCCACTGAGTGACAAGCGGGTGCGCACCGGATATTTTGTCAGCTCGTCCTGAATGTCAGCCATGGGTCTCGACAAGTCGATCTTTACAACCTCCTGGGCCAGGGCGGCGGCATCGTCCGCCGGCAAGTACTTGGCCGGATCGGTTTCGAGTTGCTCCAGGAAGACACCGTCGACGTTGATTTTGGCTTTAATCTGGCGGTCGGCCGAGCAGGATACGCCGATTCCGATGGGCAAGGAAGCACCGTGGCGAGGAAGACGGATTACCCGCACGTCGTGGCAGAAATACTTTCCGCCAAACTGGGCTCCTATGTTTGAATCTTGGGTCAGTTTGAGGACCTTTTGTTCAAGTTCGAAATCGCGAAAGGCGTGTGCACTCTCCGAGCCTTTGTTCGGCAGGGTGTCAAGGTAGAGGGTGCTTGCCAACTTGACGGTCTTCAAGTTCTGCTCGGCGGAGGTTCCGCCGATAACGATTGCCAAGTGGTAGGGTGGGCAGGCGGCGGTGCCGATAGCCTGAATCTTCTCATCAAGGAAGCCAAGCAACAGGTCTTCTCGCAGCATGGAGGGGATGGCTTGGTACAGGAAGGTTTTATTGGCCGAGCCGCCGCCCTTGGCAATGAACAGGAAGTCGTACGAGTTGCCATCCACGGCTAACAAGTCAATCTGTGCCGGTAAATTGCACTTGGTGTTCTGCTCTTCGAACATGCCGATGGGGGCCAGTTGAGAATAGCGCAGATTGTCATCCGTAAAGGTGCGTAGCACGCCGGCGGAAATTGCAGCCTCGTCACCGCCACCAGTCCATACTTGCTCACCCTTCTTGCCCATGACGATTGCAGTGCCCGTGTCCTGGCACATCGGCAGTACACCTTCAGATGAGATAACCGCGTTTTTCAGAAGATCCAGGGCAACGAAGCAGTCGTTTGCGGATGACTCCTCATCCTCAAGGATTGATTGCAACTGGCGTAAATGACTGGAGCGTAAATAGTGGGAGATGTCATGAAAGGCAGCCCGGGACAACTCGGTCAATATCTCTGAATCCACCAGGACAATCGTTCTGCCATCAAACTCGGTGGTTTGAACTTGTAAGTCCTTGAGCTGACGCCACTTTGTGTCATCTTCGCTCAAAGGAAACATCTTTTGTCCGATCAGCTTGTCATTGTTGGTCATTTAGTCGTCGACCTTGGTTATGTTCAGCGGGCGGTTGGCAACCTTGGTACGCGCCAGGTCTTCAAAGATGTCCTTCGGCATGCCCTCGGGCAGGTCTACCGTGGAAAAATCGGGATAAATCTCAATTCGACCAATGTGTTTTCCTTGAAGCCCGGAGGCATTGGCGATGGCTGCCACAATGGAGCCGGGTTTGACATTATCGCGGTAGCCGACATCTATTTTGAATCGTTCCATCCCCTGTTCGGTGGTACCAACGATTTTCTGATTGCTACGGCCGCGGTCATGTCCCCGGTCGCGGTCATGTCCCCGGTCGCGGTCATGTCCCCGGTCACGGTCTCTGCGCCCGCGTTGCTCGAATGGTTTTTGCTTCTTGCTATTGACAAAGTTGTCCTCGCCGAAAGTGTTATTGCTCGCAATTAATAACGGCTTTTCACCCTGAGCAATAAAAGCAAGCGCCGCAGCGACTTGGCCGGCATCGGCCTCGGGGTGCTCGGTCAGGTAGCTGTCAATCAACCGTATGTTGAATTCAAGTCCCCCGGTATCGATGGTTTGAGTAATCCGGTTTTTGAAACGATCAACTCGCTGTGCATTGACCTCGTCCAGTGACGGCATCTTCATCGGATTGATGGTCGCGCGGGTCGCCCTTTCGAGCATGTCCAGGAGTCGCTTCTCCCGTGGGGTCACGAACAAAATGGCTTCCCCGGTAGAGCCGGCGCGGCCGGTACGGCCAATCCGGTGGACGTATGACTCGGGGTCAGTGGGTGCGTCAAAGTTGATGACGTGACTGATGCGGCTTACGTCGAGCCCACGGGCAGCTACATCAGTTGCAACCAGGATGTCTAGTTTCCCATTCTTGAGACGCTGCACAATTTGTTCACGCTGGGCCTGGGGAATCTCACCATTAAGCGCAGAAGCGGCAAATCCGCGCGCTTCCAATTGCTCGGACACGATGCTGGTGGCAATTCTGGTGCGCACAAAAATCAGAACCGCGTCGGTTTCTTCTGTTTCCAGAATACGTTGAAGCGCATCTATTTTGCGCCGTCCACCAATGATCTGGTAGCGTTGGTTGATGGTTTCGGCAGTAGTCTGCGTTACCTTTGTCTTCACCTCAGCCGGGTTAGACAGGTAGCGCCTTGCAATCTTTTTGATCTCCGGTGGCATGGTCGCGGAGAACAGGGCAATCTGGCGCGATTCCGGGGCTTGTTCCAATACCCAGTTGACGTCTTCAATGAAGCCCATGCGCAGCATCTCATCGGCTTCGTCCAGGACCAGGCACTGAAGGTGGTCCAGTTTCAAGGTTTTGCGGCGGAGGTGGTCGCAGACCCGACCCGGAGTGCCCACTACCACGTGGACCCCACGCTTCAAGGGTTGTAGCTGGTGCTGATAGGCCTGACCTCCGTAAATAGGCAGGACGTGGAAGTCCGGAATTGAGCGGGCGTATTTCTGGAATGATTCGGCCACCTGAATAGCGAGTTCGCGAGTTGGCGCCAACACCAGCACTTGCGGGGAACGCAAAGCTGGATTGATGCGTGCCAGTAGCGGTAGGGCGAAAGCGGCAGTTTTCCCGGTTCCGGTCTGGGCCTGGCCGATAATGTCGCGTCCTTCGAGCAGCAGCGGGATAGCCGTGGCCTGAATGGGGGTCGGTGTTTCGTAGCCAAAGCTCGAAACGGACTCCACCATTTTGTTCGGCAGGCCGAGATCTTCGAAACTGATGTCTGTCATTTTGCTGTGGACTGCAGGTCGTAGGGTAGTGGCCGCAGTGAATACATAAAATACCCGCGCGGAGCGAACATACATGAGGCAATCAACCGAGCATTTCGTCACTTGTTCTCCCGGTCTGGAGCCTACTCTTTTCCGCGAGGCAAAGGCTCTGCACCTTTCAAGGCTGGAACAGCAGGTGGGAGGGGTGCGTTTTGTCGGGGACATGGCTGACGCCTGGCGCGCTAATTTGGAGTTGCGTACCGCCATTCGAGTGCTTCGTCGCTTGGAGCGCTTTTCTTGTCCTGACGACGACACCCTTTATCGAGTGGCAAAATCAATTGATTGGTCCAGGTATTTACGCTCTGACGGCAGCTTTTTTGTGGATGCACAGTGCAAGGAATCAGCGCTTGACCATTCCCAGTTCCTGGCTCAGCGGACCAAGGATGCCGTAGTTGATTCCCTGCGCTCCGCCAGTGGCCTGCGTCCATCGGTGGCAAAGGAAGATGCCGACTTGCGCATCCATGTCCACCTATGGCGGGACAGGTGCACCATTTCAGTTGACACCTCCGGCGATTCGCTGCACAAACGTGGTTGGCGTAAATATCAGGGGTACGCGCCGGTGGCCGAAACGATTGCGGCTGCGATGGTGCTCAATTCCAAGTGGGATCGTAAAGCTCCCCTGATTGACCCTTTCTGTGGCTCGGGAACCATTTTGATTGAAGGAGCCTTGATTGCCTCGGATACCGCTCCAGGATTGTTTCGGAGTTTCGGCTTTGAAAAATGGCCGGGGCACGACGATTGCGCCTGGAGTGAAATACGGAGTCAGGCTAAGCAGCGTGCGGCAATGCCCCCCAAGCTCAAGTTGCTTGGGCGAGATTTGGATCAGGACCATATTTCAGGAGCAATGCAAAATGTTTCCAGCGTGGGATTCCGTGACAACTGCGAATTCGTTGCCGGGGATGCTTGCGCCTTTCCCTGGAAGCGTGGTTGGGGTGCGACCATTGCGACCAATCTTCCATATGGAGTTCGTGTCGGTTGTCCGGAGGAGCTCGACCAACTTCATCATGAATTTGGCACCACTCTGCGCACCAGTTGCTCCGGTTACAACTACGCGATGCTGGTTGGCACACGACAGTTTGCACATTTGCTCGGATTTGACAAATGGGACAGTCTGCCGCTGCAAAACGGCTCCATTCCCTGCCGACTTTTAGTGGGTTCTCTATAGAGATCGATTGACCGAGGCTAGAATGCTCAGGTGTTTATAGCCCTTGTTCTAAGTTTGGTGAGCGCTCCGGCGGTTGCCGGAACAGACCAGCAGCGGGTAGCGGATGCAGTGCTGAATGTTCTGTTCATCGGTGACCGTGGTCACCACCAACCGGAAGCTCGTCTGGCTCAAGTTTACGGGCCGTTATTACGGGTCGGTTTCGCGATTGATTGGGAAGATGACCTTGCCTTCATTACCAGGGATCGTTTGCGGGATTACGACTGCGTAATGATGTATGCCAATCAGCCGCAACACCGGGTGGTGCCCACAGCTTTTATGAGTGCATTGAGTGATTATGTCCGCGCGGGTGGCGGCCTGGTGGCGTTGCATTGCACTAGTGGTTGTTTCATGGAATCCCCGGAGTGGTTGGAAATGGTGGGAGCTCGTTTTGTTTCGCATGGTGCCGAAATATTCCAACAGCAAGTGGTAGCGAGCGAACACCAGGTGATGAAGGGGTGGGCAAATTTCAACTCCTGGGATGAAACTTATGTTCAAACCCACCATCCCGACCAGCGAGTGGTGTTGGCCATGCGCGGTGACGAGCCCTGGACCTGGGTGCGGCAGGAAGGAAGAGGACGAGTTTTCTACACCGCTTCCGGGCATGACCAGCGCACCTGGTCCGACCCCGGATTTCTCGACTTGTTAATCCGCGCACTTGATTGGTGCAGTGGGCCCGAAGCTACCGCGCGGCGGCAAGCTTGGCATGTTCCGGAATTCGATTACGCGGAGCATGAATGGGTTCCCAACTATGAAGAGCGTAGTCCACATCCCAAAATGCAGCTTGTGTCCACTCCCCAGCAGGCGCGCGCAGCCTTGATTGTCCCGGCGGGATTTGAAGCCCAAGTCTTTGCCAGCGAGCCGATGGTGGTCAATCCAATTGCAATGGCATGGGATGAAGGAGGTCGTTGCTGGGTGGTGGAGTCGCCCGACTATCCCAACACTGTTGACCCCGCCCATGTCGGCAATGATCGCATCAGCATTTTGGAGGACACCGACGGAGATGGTTTCGCCGACAAGAAAACGGTGTTCAAGAATGGCCTGAACCTGCCAACGTCCATATTGAAAGTGAAGGGAGGGGTTATTGTCACTCAGTCTCCCGATTTGCTTTTTCTGGCCGACACCGATGGCGATGACAAGTGCGATGAAGTCGAAGTGTTGTTCAGCGGGTTCGGGCGATGGGATACCCATGCCGGTCCTTCCAGCCTGCGTTGGGGTCCCGACAACTCCATTTGGGGTGCGGTCGGATATGCCTCCTTCAAGCATGCTGATGGCGCTTCGTTTGGAAGTGGATTGTGGCGCTGGCAGCAGAATGAAGAGGAACCGGAGTTCATGGCCCAGTTCACCAACAATACTTGGGGTCTGGGTCTGCGCGCCGATGGCGAGGTGTTCGGTTCCACCGCCAATGGCGCCCCTTCCTTTTTCATGGGCATCCCCAAGCCGCTGTTGGCGGTGACCGCACCTGACGCCCCCGGTGCTCAGCTGGTGTCAAATACTGCCTTGTTCCACCCGGCTTTGGCCGAATTGCGCCAAGGCGACTATTTTGGTCAATACACCGCGGCAGCCGGACACAGTTTTGCCTCCGGGCCGCAAATGCCGGCCGGATGGAATGAGCGCACCGCATTTATCTGTGGTCCAACCGGCCATTTGGTCGGCCGTCTGGACAGTTATCCGGTGGGTTCCGGTTGGAACACTCGTGATGCTTTCAATTTCTGCGTTTCGCTCGATGACTGGTTCTGTCCGGTGCAAGCAGAAGTGGGGCCGGATGGTGCAGTATGGATTGCCGACTTCTCGCAGTTCATCATTTTGCACAACTTGCCGGGCAACCCGGAGCGCGGCTTGCCCAAGATTGAATATGGCGACGGCAATGCTCACTTGAATCCCCTCCGCGATAGCGAGCACGGTCGGATTTTTCGAGTGTTCCGCTCCGATTCGGCAGCCACCGATATCGACTTGTCGGCAGCCACCACTAAACAATTGGTGGCGGCGCTTTCCAACACCAGTCGATTTTGGCGAACCACCGCACGCCGACTACTGGTGGAGGGGCAACAAGCAGATGCGGTAAGCGCACTGACTCAGGAGCTTATTAACGGCTCTCCACTCGGATTGATGGAGGCTCTCCGCACCTTGAAATCTTTTGCCGTGCTGGATAATCCATCCCTGCGACCATCTTTGGTCAATGCTTTGCGCCATTTTGAACCAATGGTGCAGAAGGTTGCGCTTGAAGTTCTGCCAGCGACCTCGACTGGCGCAGCATTGCTCGCAGCCTCCGGCTTGCTCGATTCGGAGTCACCAGATTTGCGACGCCATGCCTTGTTGGCAGCGGCGCGGATGCCGGAATCGGATGCGCTGGGAGTCGCGCTTGTTGGCCGAGCGGTACTCGAAGAACAAGAGGATGCCTGGCTGCCACAAGCCCTTGCCGTAGCAATCGCCGCTCATCCCTTGCCGTTCTTGCAAGCGGCGGAACCATTGATTGTCACTGAGCAGCCAGACAAGGGGAAAAATATTTTCACCAATCCGGACTTTGAACTAGCCGACCCGGAGGCGAGTTCTTCCCCGCTTGCCTGGAGTCCACGTACTTATTCCGGAGGAGCGGAGCACTTATGGGTAGAGGATGGTGGTCGCGACGGTAGCGCGGCCCTCCTGATCAGGTCGAGTGAAGGAGCCGACACTTCATGGTTCACCGAAGTCGAAGTAGAACCCAATACCCGTTACCTTCTGTCCGGTTGGGTGCGCACAGTTGGACTTACTCATCCGGGCGAAACTCATGGCGCGCTTTTGAATGTGCATCCTCGTCATGCAGTTACTAATCGCGTCCAGGAAGATAGCGATTGGACCAGAGTCGAACACGTCTTTGAAACTGGCTCGGGCGAACGGACTCTGAGTATAAATTGCCTGTACGGCGGTTGGGGTCAGTCCACCGGTGAAGCCTATTACGATGACCTCGAACTTATTTCGCTGGGGCCGGCTCAAGACTTGAGCGCATTGGTCGAGCTTGCACGAAAGTTGGCTGGAGCCGGGATTGGCATTGCCGAAGCGACCAGCAATGTCGACTTGCTTGAGGATGGAGACGCTACTGCAGGGAAAGAAGTGTTTTTGAACAATCCGGTGGTTGCTTGCAATCGCTGTCATGCCATTGGTGGTAGTGGCGGGGGAGTTGGTCCCGACCTGACTGGAGTTGGCCAACGCTTGACTGCCGAGAAAATACTGGAGTCGATTCTTGACCCCAATGCCGAGCTCAGTGCTGATTGGACCGCTCCCTCATCTGCAATGCCGGCGTTGCGACCATTTCTGAGCGATCAGCAAATACGCGATTTGGTGGCCTTCCTGCGCCAGCAGTGAAGCTAGTTGCCTGGTATCGGAACCGAGCTGACAGCGTCAATCGCTTGCAAGCGCTCAAGTAGCCGAGCCCCCAGCGCACTGGTGGGAGTGAGGACTCCGCCGCGTCGGGATTCTCCGGCGGCAAGGGCTAGTCCGGTTTGCACCAGGCTGCGCACGGTAATCAGATTGCTGGGGTCCCCGTTCCAGTCCCAGCGGCGCATCGCGATTGGTTGGTCGAGCGATCCTGCTACCAGAATCAAGCGGGCAAAACCATTGCGAATACTACGCTCTGACGGTCCTTGTCCCGGTTTCGGTCCGAACCAGCGCAATAGTTTTCGTCCCACCGACGATGACATTAACACTCCACTCAAACTGAGTATTGCCGACATGCCTTGCGCCCTGATTCGATTGGCGGTCAGCAGATGCTCCTGGTAATAAAACTTTGAACCGAAGCGCTGGTCTTCTGCGCTCAGCAAGGCGGCGGAACGACGTACGACCTGTTGGTTCACCGGCGCCATCAAAAATGGTGCTGCCCATCGCTTCAGGCAGGGCACTGGAAAGCATGGACCAGGGCTGTGATTGCCGAGATCCCCGTCTTCGGCGAGCGCCAGGCCGGAATGAAGGGTGCCACCGTTGAGGCCTCCTTTAATGGTGAAAAACCCCCATACCGGGGTTGACTGCTCAAGCTCATGAATCAGCGCATAGACCCCGGTATCGGCAGGAACAGAGTCAAAGCCGGCTGCGGGAATGATGGCGGTTTCACTATTCACACAAGTGGAGTGATGTTTGGCAATCAACCCTTGCATCCATGGCAATTCACCGGTGAGGTCGGCGTAATGAGTTTGATGGCGCACGCATGCGTCGACCAGCAAGGTGCCGTAGCGGGTGAATGGACCGGCACAGGAAATTACCACCCGAGCTTGTGCCGCAAGTTTGTCGACCGCAATCGGATCCAGCCCGTCAGCTACCAGAAAGGGAACATGCAGATGGTCTGCCAACTCCTCCACTCGTTGCTGCGAGCGTCCGGCAATTGCCCAACTAAGACCTTCGGGCGCGCGCTCGACAAGTTCTTTGGCCGCCAGGCGGCCGGTAAACCCGGTCGCGCCTTGTAGCACCAGGTCAAAGTTGCGGCGGTTCAGCATGCGCCAATCCTAACTGAATCACTCTGCCGCAAGAGCGGGATGCTTGTATCCTATTCCGCCGCGAGCGGCCGTAGCTCAGTTGGTAGAGCTCCAGCTTCCCAAGCTGGTTGTCGAGAGTTCGAGTCTCTTCGGCCGCTCCAAGTCCTTTGCTGACACAAGGGGTGCCAAGCGCTGCTAGTGCCCTAGCGGGGAGTAACCCCCCGCCCTCTTGCAGCCGCCCTTACTTCGGCTGCAACAACAAGCTYGAAGGGGGACCCAGCTTCTCCAAGCGCTCCAGGTAGGCCTCCATCCACTTGACGTCGATCGGCYCCCAGGCGCTTGCGATCTCGTCGAAGTTCATCCCCAGCAAGCGTTCGTTCATGATGGCGGTCAGCAGCATCTGGGCCTCGATCAAGCTGAGGTCACGATTGAGGGCAGCGAGTTGCTTACGAAAAGCTWTMGGATCGAGCTTGGCCGTCGCTTGATACTTGGCCTGCATCAGCGCCATGGGCAAGGGAATCGTGGCACYCTTGGAGATTCCTTGCAGGGCTCGCTTGAAGCTTYCACTGGCCTGTTCAACTTGATCARCCCCCGTCAGGTTGGCTGACAGCATCAAGTAGCGGCCCTCGGGAACCACGACCACAGARGCCAGTGCTTTGCCCGCTTGAATGCTCTTGTCCCCATAGAGCCCCATGTTGAGGAGTTGGACGACAATCCCACCGGCGATGCGATCGCTGGGGGTTTCGTCGGGCAGGGGCAGCCACTCCATGTAGTGCTGGGCGGCCAAGTCCCAAGTCGCTTGCTTTGAGACGTGTTCGAGCTTGGCGATACTGCTCGCTTCGYGTACTGCRGCCTGCTCCTCACCCTTGGACAACTCGGCCAATTCATGGGCGAGGAAGTCCCTGAGCTCGATCGGGTCGATGGGACCGACGGAAGCGATCAGAATCTGATCGTGTCGACTGAGTGCGCGCTTGGCGTAGGTCAACACATCCGCCGCAACTGCTTTGACCACATCTCCGTGCACGCTGGCATGGGGGAGTCCATGGCGAACGACTTGGTTCCAACCCGCCTCGGCCCACTTGTGCGTGTAGCCGAGCCCGACGGTGGACCGTTCTTCGCTCTGGATGCGCCCTTTCTCACGCTTCARGACTTCAGCGTCCACTTCATCGAGTTGCAGCCAGCGCAGGTGCCGCTCCAAGGACGCTTGCCACTTGTCCGGTTGGGCGTAGCTCTCGATGCGCAAAGCACCGGAGGAGGTCTCGCCGTTGAACTGGATGCCTTCGATTTKCAAAGCCTCCGGATCCGTACTGCGAATGATCATGTGCTCCACCAAATGCGAGTACTGGGCGCACTGGGCTCGGTCGCTGGCCAAACCGAGGGGCAGGAAGGTGAAGGTGGATTGGCGCGGGGCGTCCTCTACGTGCCAAAYCACKAGCTGGATCCCATCCGGCAAGTGGAAGCGTTGGAAGGGATCCGTCCCTCGAGCCTGGGCGGYRAGGGTGAGCAGGGGGATCAGCGCGAGACTGGCGAGCTGAGTTCTGAGGGCAGATTTCGTGTGCATGAGGGGTGACCGGGTGTCACGCTGACCGTGAGCCGAGTGCCTGGGTGGCGTAGACCAGGTGGGAGGCGCAGGGCCGCTTCCCGAGCAAGAGACAATTGGATGCGTAGTCTACGCATCTACACCCAAGAATTGCCCTTGGCTGACCATGTGTGCGTGCTGAGATACACAGATGCGAACGGTTGCGACTGGCCGCAAAGGCCCTAGAATCGGAGCGTTCAGGCAGTCGCAGCGTCTTCAGTCCTTGGGCCTTCCCAAGCTGGTTGTCGAGAGTTCGAGTCTCTTCGGCCGCTCCACTCCGAATTTTATCTCCGATAGATGTTGCTAACCCTGCCCGCGAGCGCGGTCAAGCGCGGCTTTCCAATCACTGCCACCCTAGTTTCACGAGTTTAATCCGCCTGCTTCTTTCATCGCCAGATTTATAATCACTGAACCATGCAAATACCAAGCAATCTACCGATGGAACTCATATTAAAACGCTTTGATTCCCCAGATGAAACCAGAACAATGGAAAAAGGTACATTCGAACTCATTCATATTGGCGGTATGACAATCGGCAGAGCAACGTATGAACCAGGATGGAAGTGGTCAGAGGATGTCGGCGTTGCACTAGGACAAACCCACTGCCCTGTTGAGCATGTTGGGTTGGTGCTCTCTGGAAGTGCAACGGTTGCGTTTGATAACGAGCCGGTAATAACTGTAACACCTGGCGATTTGTTTTATGTTCCTAAAAAGCCACACGACAGTTGGGTCGTGGGCGATGAACCGTATGTCTCGCTTCATTTTCTTGGTGCTGACATCTATGCAAAGTAACAAGATGAAATAACAAGCCTGACTGAGTAATACAATCGAGCGGGTTACTCATTGTTCCGTTTGTTGACGGTTCACTCATATTTCATCCACACGGAAACGTGGCTCGACCCGTCGGTCTTCGCTTCAAACCTGTA
>NVRO01000126.1 GCA_002400895.1 Planctomycetota bacterium | reverse complement strand
TCATGAAGAGCTGAGCCACAGAAAACCGGGTAAGCGTGGCGGACGAGTACGGCAGCATGAGCGGCGCGCTTAATCTCCGCATTGGYGATTTCATCGCCTTCGAGAAATTTTTCAACCAGGTCGTCGTCGATTTCAATCAACTTCTCGACCATTTCGTTACGCCGCTCCTCAACCAGCTCAAGTGCCTCTTCCGGGATGGCAATTTCTTCCATTTCGGTGCCCGAAGAACCCTCGACAAATTTGCGTGCAGTCCGTGTCACCAAGTCGACAATTCCATAAAACCCCTTCTCCTTGCCGAGCGGGATTTGCATCCGCACAGCGTTGGCACCAAGACGGTTGATGATGGTTTCGTATGCTTTGTCGAAGTCGGCGCCAGTTCGGTCAAGCTTATTGATGAAACAAATCCGGGGAACTCCGTAACGGTCAGCCTGACGCCATACCGTCTCGGACTGAGCCTCAACTCCGGCGACACCGTCAAAAACCGCAACCGCACCGTCCAGCACGCGCAGAGAGCGCTCTACTTCAACCGTAAAATCGACGTGCCCGGGGGTGTCGATGATGTTAATCCGCGAATCCTTCCAGTCGCATTGCGTAGCAGCGGAGGTAATAGTGATGCCACGAGCACGCTCGTCCTCCTGGTAGTCCATGGTGGCAGCACCATCATGAACCTCGCCAATTTGGTGAGTTCGACCAGTTATATAGAGGATTCGTTCGGTAACGGTAGTTTTACCGGCATCAATGTGAGCCATGATGCCGATATTGCGAATTGCCTTCAGCCTCTTCTCGTCCTTGGGGTCAAGTTCGGGAACTGCTTTGGATTCCATGGTGGTAGACATTATCTTGTATTGTCGAAATGATTTTTGGGTGAACCGGTGCCGCAGATTGACAGGGTGCTTGTTACCACTCACCAAATGGCCTAACAAGACTTCTATTACGGCAAGGAAGCCTTACATTCTAGCAAGAATCCTCCGTTGACACCACCTGACTAATCGATGTCGGCCCCAGATACAGTGCAATCTCCACCATGGCCAACTCCCGTCGCAGCCCCCACCGCCCGTTACAACTTGAAATTCCCTTATCGACCAGCAACATTGGCCCCGGCTTTGATGCTTTTTCGGTTGCCGTTGACCACCACCTAAAGCTGTCGTGGACTCCAGCGGAGCGCAATGAGCTGGTTCGCAAAGGTGCTATCCGTGAATCTATGGTCTCTCAGGGCTCCGACCCGGTCTTTCGCGGCTATCGCCGTGCCGGGATTCTGGCCGGTTACAAACTTCCTAGCGGGCGCTTTGAGGTCGAATCTGACTTGCCTCCGGGTCGTGGTCTGGGCGCTAGTGGTGCCGGCATTGTTGGCGGGTTGTTGATCGGCACCAAGCTCGCAGGAAAAAAAATCGATCGCAACACCCTTTTAGCAGAAGCCATTCAGTTGGAGGGTCACCCTGAAAATGCGACCGCCGCGATGCTCGGGGGTGCTCATTGGTCGGTTAAACAGACTGATGGTCAATGGCTCCATATGCCGGTCAGCCTGCACCGCGATTTGCGCTTCCTGGTAGTAATTCCGCCCTACCAACTATCGACCCGGCGCGCACGTGAGGTCCTCCCCACCTCGGTTTCCTTTCAGCGGGCCGCTGCCCAAGCTCGCCGTACCCCGATATTGCTGGAGGGTTTGGCCAAATTGGATGAAGAAATGATTCGCATCGGGATTCAGGACGAATTGCATGTTGAGCAACGGCTCAAGCATCTGACCGGAGCAGCTTCGGTGCTCAACTTCACCAGGAAAGCCGGGGCAATTGCCGCGACCTTATCGGGCGCAGGGTCCGCGCTTCTCGTCCTGACCAGAACCGGCTCGATGACTCAGGTGGAACAACGGTTAAAACGTTACGTCAAACGGCTATGGGGCGAATCCGGTCAGGTGGTGCGAGCACGGGTACACCCGAAAGGTGCGCTCTAAGCCGATCGGCTATCCTCAGCGCAAACGAATCTGCTGCTGCAGCTTGCTCTCACTTTGCACCAAGTCAAGACCTTCAATCCGACTTTGGGCATCCGGCAGTAAGGCCGGACGCAATGCGAATGAACGCACTCCTGCTGAAACCAACAATTCAAGTTGGCCGGGTTCCGATACTGATTCACCGTAGACGGTCAGATCGGTATCCAATGCTCCGGCAACCGCACATAGTTTGCGCACAGCACGCAGCACTACCGGATTGAGCGGCAACAGTTTACCCTGGATTTCGGGATGCTGATTATTTGCATCGCTGGCCATCAGATATTGGGAAAATCCGTCGAGGCCAATCAGGACGAAATCAGCTGCTGAAATCAACTCCCGCCCAAGCAGAGCCGACGCCGGAGTTTCGATTACCGCACCGATTTTAATCTTGGCGGAAACATCAACTCCCGCGAGTCGAAGTTCTTCGCGTACACTGGCCATAATTTCGTGAACTCGATGCAGGTCTTGGGGGCCTGACACGAAGGGAATTGCAACTCCCACCGGGCGGCCCTCACTAGCCCGATAAATTGCTCTAAGTTGCTGATTGAGCATTTGCGGACGCGCGAACAGGAGCCGAATACCACGCAAGCCGAGCGCCGGGTTGGTTTCAGATTCGGGAAAAACAACCGGCAGATCCACCGAAGAATCCAAATCAGGCAACCGGAACACGACTTGGTCAACCGCATTGACCAGCTGTTTGTAGAGTGCGGCGAGGGAGGCCTCCTTGGGAAATCCTTGGCGTTGAACAACCGGAAGTTCACTGCGGTAAAGCCCGATTCTATTGATACCGATACGGGCGGCGGTACGGGCTTCGGTGGCACTGGCAACAGCAGCGGTCAACACTACCTTGGTGCCATCGGCGAGAACAGGCTGAGTCACCGCGGGAGTATCTTCCTCGACCGCACGATTTTGCGCAGCTCCAACTGATTCGGGACTGGGGTCGATGACTACCTGTCCAGTGTTACCATCAACCAGTATTGTCTGTCCCTCGGTCAAAGCCTCGCGGATATTGGCAACACCGATTACCGCGGGAATCCCGGCCGCTTGGGTAAGAATGGCACCGTGACTGTCAATGGTGCCGGCTTCAGCCGCAATCGCGACAATGCCATGTTCAAGGGCTTCGGTGAGGTCACTGAGGGTGAGCTCCTTAACCACCAGGATCCCGTCCTTCATGTCTGATTGACTCCCCGAGGTCGCTGCGGATCCACGTTTACAGTGCCGCAAGTAGCGCAGGGCGACATCCCGCATGTCGCTCATTTTGTTACGCAGGCTTTGAGTCTGAACTACTTCGAAGAGCCGCTCATAAACGTGGAATACATCCTTGACTGCATTCTCCAAGGTCATGCGCTGTTCGGTAATGCGCTCCTTGACGTCTGCTTCGATGACCGGGTCTTCGAGTAGTTGCAGGTGGGTATTGAATACCGCGAGTTGCTCCGGGGTAAACTGAGATGAAAGGGCTTCACGTTGGCGCACCAAGGAAACGCGGGCGGCACGGGCAACGGAGTCGAGCCGACCAAGCTCGTCGATGACTTCGTCGTCACTCAGTTTGTGGGTACCAACCTCGTTCAGTCCGGCGAAGGAGGTGAATGCAATTCCGCAAGCCACG
>NVRO01000125.1 GCA_002400895.1 Planctomycetota bacterium | reverse complement strand
GCCTCGCAGATGCTTCCCGATGTAAGGGGCTTGCGCGGGCCTTTGTCATGCCTGACTCAGGCGAGGTATGGAATCGCATGGGGCGCTTTGGGAGCGCTGGAAGCTGTCTACGAAGACGCTCTGGCATTTTCCAAGACCAGGTCCACTTTCGGCAAGCCGATCGCCAGCAGACAACTGGTGCAGACCAAGTTTGTGGACATGGTCTCAGACCACACTCGCGGAATGCTTCTTGCTTGGCGCCTGGCGATTTTGAAGGACCAAGGGAAGCTGAACTACTCTCTGGTGTCCCTGGCGAAACGGGACAACGTGCGCGCGGCTCTGCTGGCGGCTAGAAGCGCAAGAGAGATTTTGGGAGGCAGCGGCATCGTGTTGGACCATCCATCGATCAGGCATATGCTGAACCTGGAGACGGTGGATACTTACGAAGGAACCCACGACATCCACACCCTCATATTGGGCAGGGACATCACAGGCGAGAACGCTCTGGAGTAGATGTAAAGGCTATGGCCGAGCGTCGAGACTCCGGTGGATAGCGTCCCACCGTTCTGGCATATCCTCGCGGCTCATCTGAGGCTCAAAGCCCATCGACAAGTAGAGGCCGATTGCCGGAAGCCGCCAGTCGTCTGTGAACAAGATGATCTTGCCGTAACCGCGATCCACCAGGTGACGCGAAACTTCTGTGCAGACAATTCGCCCAAATCCGTGGCCTCTCTGGTCTGGGTGACTGACCACGAAGTCCAGCCGGCCCATGTTTCGTTCGCCCTCCTGCACAGAGGCAAATGTGGCGGCGACGACGCCCTGACGGTTGACCACCACTCTTGAGCCTTTCCTGCGTTCGTGCTTGGCCATGTACTTCTCAAACTTGGCGACGTCCCAAACTGAGGAGAATTGGCCCATGTTGACCAGCCGAATCCAGGTGTCCTCGTCTCCGGGATGATACTCTCTGAGAGTGTACCCGTCGGATACTTTGACCGTGGTTAGACCGCGCACGGTTTCCGCGTCGATAACCATGCTGAGTTGTTTAGAATGAATCTGCAATTTCGCCCTTGTTTGCGCCTCAGGAAGATGTTGATGAAGTCTAGTGCCGTAGGTCGTCGATGTCAATAACCAGAATTGCGGAATTGACGTCAGCTTGACGGAGGTTCAAGTGACCAATAGACTTTGCGTCGGCGAATAATCATTGTCTTAAATTTATTACAATACCGGCTCAAAATGTGTCCAAGAGCGCATCCAATTGATTCTGAGAGAAACTGTGGCTGCCTTGCATAGAATGTGGCCACCTAGTCAGGATAGCGATGGGAAATAATCGAATTCAGTAGGACGGCGAACAATTGAACGAACTTGATAAATACCTATTTGATATTAACGGCTACATGATTATAGAAAATGCGCTTGAACAGGACGAAACCACCGAGTTGAACCGGCTCATCGACGCGCAAAACCTGCCTGAACCTGGTCTCGCGACATCAGAGGCCAGATTCGGCTCCAGCGGCTCGTTGTTCGATGAAAACAATCAGAGCGCTGGATACCTCGACTGGGGCGCTCCATTCAACAATCTACTGGATCATCCGGCGATCATGGACCCGCTGAGATTTATTTTAGGTGATGGATTCAGAATCGACCATTACTACGGAATCTATATGAAGGACGGGACTGAGCGATTGAGGCTCCACGGAGGGAACACCCCGTTTGACCCGCCAGAGTACTATCACTTTCAGGACGGGAAGGTTTTCAATGGCCTTACCGTCGTTGCGTGGAACCTCTGCGAAACCGGACCTGAAGTTGGCGGATTCTGCTGTGTACCTGGAAGCCACAAAGCCAACTATCCGTGTCCGCCAGARATYCTCGCCGGCCACGAACAATCGGGCAGCGTTGTCACCCCGCATGTCGATGCGGGGTCAGCCATGATATTCACGGAGGCCCTGACTCACGGAACCGCTCCGTGGGTCGCCGATTACCAGCGCCGGTCTCTGCTGTTCAAGTACAGCCCTGCCCAACAATCTTGGGGTCCTAGTTATCCGCCCATGCCCGGTGTCCAGCTTACAGATCGGCAAAAGAACCTGTTTGAAAAACCTTACTTTGCTCAACGAGCGTCGCTGTTCGACGACTGAGGGCGCATGCAGTYATGGACTCAGAGTTAGCACAGGCGTTGTGGTCGAAGAATCGAGCTTAGAAGACATTACATCTGCGTCGTCAGCAGCCGCCAGCGYGTAGAGCCGATTGTCGTTCGAGCCAAYATAAACAGTGTCCTCATAAMCAATMGGTGGGGCCATAATGTGGTCGCCAGCGTCGAACTTCCAGATTTCCCGGCCTGACACTGAATCGACAGCGTAGACTTGTTCGTCGTTTGARGCAAAATACAAAACTCYGTGGTCCAACACCKGTGTCGATTGGACCTCTCCACCGGTTCGGAACCTCCATCTCAGGCTGCCATCATTGGAGTCCAGGGCGTAGMGATAACCGTCGTTAGAACCCGCGTACACTGTCGAATCCCCATGTGTCACCGACGTGAGAACCGAAACACCTGCCCAAAAGTTCCACAAGTGCGTGCCGGATTTTTTATCGAGGGCGTAAATATGATCATCCCACGATCCTACGAACACTTTACCTTCAGCGATCGCCGGACTGGAAWTAGAGCYATTCTGRAGCTSGGWTCTCCAGCGAACTTCTCCGGTTGCCGAGTCGAGAGCGTAARCAAAATCGCTGGACGATGCAGSATAAACCGTCTGTTCATAGTGAGCTGGCGAACCGAGNACATTGCCACCGGTGTTGAATCGCCACAACATGASGCCGCTTCGTTCATCCAGTGCGTAGACAGCGTCATCCGCCGAACCTGCGAATACCCTCCYGTCGGCGACAGTTGGCCCCGACAATATCCGTCCATCC
This sequence comes from Planctomycetota bacterium, assembly GCA_002400895.1. The sequence goes on along the minus strand of NVRO01000125.1, from coordinate 739 downwards.
GTTGTGAATCTCCAGACCCGTTCGCCTGTCTTTCGATTAACTGCGCGAACGTGTGCCGCCAGGGTCGTGATGAAAATCATGTCGTCGGTGACTGCGGCGGCACCGGTGACAGAGCCGCCGGAATCATATGACTAAATGACCACCTTGCCGGATATCGGTATGGCGTAGAAAACATCGTCTTGTGAGCCGATGTAGACCACGTCATCTCGAACAACTGACGCGGCGTCTTGCCAATTGCCGGACTTGTGCTGCCAACGGACGGAGCCCGCTTCAGGCGTCGCGGTCGGTGGAGGCGTATCGGTCGCTGTCGCGGGAGGACTTGGCGTCGGTGACCGCCCGGGCGTGTTCCATGGCAAGGGCAAGGGCAAAGGTGTTGGCAGGGGGATTGGCGTCGCCAGTTGAGATCGAGCAGGCGTTCTGGTCGGGGGTGCCGGAGTTTTTGTCGCGGTGGCTATGACGAGTGGCGGCGATGGCGTTGTCGGCAGTGGCGCCGGAACCGGTGTCTCATTAGGTCTCAGTGCGAACAGCGCGCGGATTCGCAACTCGCGATCAACAGTGACCGTCATCCGAACGCCATCTCCCTGGGCATCGTCTTCCCATCGGATGAACGCGACATTGGGTGGTGTAGCAGATGAAGACACTGTGACCTCCGTCCCCTGCGGGTAGAGGCCATCGGAGTCGGGATGTGGCGCCAGGGCGATTTCCACTGATACATCCGGCACAATCGCGATCGACAAAC
>NVRO01000124.1 GCA_002400895.1 Planctomycetota bacterium | reverse complement strand
AGATGTTTCTGGGGATGGTCGTGCAGGATCGCAACGGTGTTCTGGACACGCTGTCGCTGGGGTCGGTTGGCGAACCCGTATGGCACCGGATGGAGACTGCGATACCAGCGATTCTGGAGCCACCCATCAACCTCGTATCAGTGCAGATATACGAGCCGGATCTCGGGGCCGCGGGCACAGCCGGCTCGATCTTTATTGACGACATCCAGGCCGCCTTCGAAAATGGCGAGGCCCCATTCACCATTGACGACTTCGAGGGGGTCAACGGCTGGACAGCCCTTGCAACATCCGACGTGCTTGGTATTACCAGCGTGGCCCCGTTCAACGGTCAGTTCTCGGGTGTTTTCTCTTTCGGTAGGGACACGATACTGGGCATCCGCGGATTTGACCGCGGCACGACTGGCGGTCTCGTACCGGTGGTAGCGAGCTCGTCGTTCCTTCGAGCGTCCGGCATCGGTATCGGTGACGCTATCTATGTGAGTGTGTTCAGCCGAACGATTCCGGTCAAAATCGTGGATACGGTCGAATTATTCCCAACGATGGACCCGTCTCAAGCGGGCTTTTTGTTGGTCGACCTTAACAACTTGCTGAGGCATCTCAACATCTTGAGCTCAACCTCCACCGTGCGGCCGAACGAGATGTTTGTCGACGAGGCCCCGGGCGCCGAGGAGGCAGTCTACCAGATCGCGGTCAAATTAGCCGGCACTCGGGCGATAGTCCATCAAAGGGAGGCGCTGATTGAATCCGTCAGATTGGACCCGCTGATAACTGCCGGTTGGAAGGTTATGGTAATACTGGCAGCGGGCATCTCGCTGTTCGCCGCGTCGATGGGTTACATCACATATCTTCTGGCATTCGCCAGTCAGAGCCGCATCGAAATGGGCTTCTTGCAAGCGCTGGGCCTAACCACACGCCAGATGGGTTGGCTGCTGAGCGCAGAGCATCTAGTCATCGTGGCTTTCGGTCTGATCATCGGAACTGCCACTGGTTTCGCCATGAGCGACATCTTGGTGTCTGGAATGGTGGTAACCGAAACGGGCGCCCCTGTGCTCCCCCCGTTCGTACTCACGACTAATTGGTCTCTTATGGTGGCGATATACTTGGGGATGTTGTTTATGTTCGCATGCGCACTGTTCTGGGTGAGCCGCACGGTCATCAAGGTCGACCTGCACGAGATATCAAAGATGGGAGATAAGTAGGAACGTGGCGAATTGCTCCTGATAAGCATCGCGACCAGTTTGATCAAGGCTTGGCCGCTAGTAGCCCGACGCGCCATTGCCGGTTGGCCACTGCTGTCAACAGTCATTATCGGAGTGCTCCTAGCAAGTGCCATCATGGCGGGCACGGTCATATACTTCGACGCCCTCAGGGAATTGGCGCTCACCAGAGCCCTGGACGAACTGACCGTCGACGAGACGAACATACTTCTCAAGTCCGACCAGGCACCCACCACCCGGGCGGAAGCGACCAAAGTGGTCCAGGCCACCAATCGCGAGATCGATCGTAGTGTCGCGTGGCTTCTGCGGAACCGGGTTCAGGGCGTGAAGTCCGCAACCTTCTTCGTTACCGAACCAGGGCAAGAGCTGACCGCAGGAATCAAGACCTCTCGGACCTATTTCTTTAACGTCCCCACGATATATGAATACATCACAATCCTTCCCGGCGGGAGGACCCCGGCGAGCGAGCCTGTTTCTCTACCCGGCGAACCGTTGACGCTGGAGGCGCTGGCGCCTGCCGCGGCGGCCGAAGCCTTCGGCGTTGGCCTGGGCGACCAGCTCTCGGCTTCGCCGGACTGGAGTGATTCGTTACCTTACGTCCGCGTCAAGATAGTCGGGCTCTACGTTCAGAACGAGCCGAGCGATGCATTCTGGCACTTCGACAAAAGCATCTTACGTGTCTCTGAGTCGGGCACATTCCGCACCATCCCTTTCCTGATAACAGAGGAAGCGTACTTCGACATATTGGGCAACGCGTTCGCTGACATGAACAGCACCTACGGCTGGTTACTGGCTGTGGACAGGAAACAGTTGAACTCTGAGAACGCAACGTTCGCGAGGCTGAGCATCGATGAGATGAGGCTTCACCTGTTTTCAAACCTGTTCAACTATCTGCAGTTCACTTCACTGGTCGATGCTCTGGAGGAGTACGACACACGTCTGTTCTTCTCCAAGCTACCGATGTTCGTCATCCTGACCCTGATCGCGGTTGTTGTCTTATACTACGTCATAACCCTGTCGTCACTCTTGGTGGAGCAGCAGAGGTCTGAGATCATCCTCCTGCGAAGCCGGGGCGCGAGCTCTGTCCAGGTACTGGCSGTATTGGCGCTGGAGGGCGCGACGATCTCTCTTATCGCAATAATAGTCGCTCCGTTTTTGGCGGCGCTTGTCATCAGCCTTCTYGGTTATACCCCCATGTTCTCCAACTTGAGCGGCAGTAGCCGTTTGGACGTTAGCCTGTCCACCGGGGCATACGTGATGAGCGCCATCGGTGGCCTGCYCAGTTTCTCGGCTTTGATGGTGCCCGCAGTTCAATCATCCCGTATCACCGTTACGACGCACCACCAGCAATCCGCGCGACCTAGTAGCCAACCCTTGTACCAACGGTTGTACCTGGACGTGTTGCTATTGGCGATCGGTATCCTGCTGTTTCGTCAGCTGTCTCAAATGGGCTCAGTCGTGGCGGTGGACGCATTCGGCGCCGTTGCAGCGGACCAGTTGCTGCTAGCCGTCCCGGTTGTGATACTGGTCGCGTCGGCCCTAGTGATGCTCAGGCTGTTCCCGCTGGTCATGAGGGTAGCCAGCAGATTGCTCTCGCCAGTGCTTCCGGTTGGGTTGGCCGTAGGTCTATGGCAGATGGCACGCAACCCGACGCACTACGCTCGGCTGTCGCTGCTTTTGATACTCATGGCCGGCTTGGGCACTTTTTCCGCCAGCTTCGGCGGTACTTTCCGGCGCAGCTTCGAGGAGCGCGCGCTCTACTCCACCGGCGCCGACATTCGGATCGAAGATGTCAGGTTGTCTTCTCTCAGGACCTCGATGCCCCTCGTGGACACTTATGAGGGCCTCCCGTCGGTCACCCGAGTAGGTATCGCATTCAGGGGAAGTGGCTCGGACCTTTCCCAGTTATTCGCGAGTTCGTACACCATGTTCGCSATCGATGGCGAAGCGATAATGGAYGTGGGYTGGTTTCGCGACGATTTCGCTGACGGACCTTTGAGGCCAAAGGTCACGAGTCTGTCAAACCCAACTCCACCCYAGGGTATCGTCCTGCCGGCCGGTTCGGCGGCCATCGGTGTCGCTATCAAAGCTGATAGGCCGCATCCAGGAATCGTCGTCGCGGCCAGAATCAAAGATACTAATGGCCGTTACTTCTCCTATATCCTGGGCGGGTTGGAGTCGAGTGAATGGCTACGCTTAGAGACTGGATTTGAGCGCGTAAGCCGCCTCCAGAGCTTCGAGTTGCTTCAACCAATCGCACCACTGTCGCTCGTCTCGTTGACCCTGCATGAATCCGAGAGCCGGAACAGGCTGAGGGCAGGCTCGGTCGCGATATCGGAGGTCTATGTGAAAATGGCGAACGGTGACACAAAGGTCGTTGAACCGTTCGACTCCGTGGCGCATTGGAGCATCTTGGAAACCGCCCCCG
>NVRO01000123.1 GCA_002400895.1 Planctomycetota bacterium | reverse complement strand
GCAGCTGCTCTGGCTTACGGATTGGACAAGGACAAGAGCGGCAAAATTGCAGTCTTCGACCTGGGCGGGGGTACTTTTGACATCTCGATTCTTGAAATCGGCGATGGTGTTTTCGAAGTTCTCGCCACCAATGGTGATACTCAGCTCGGTGGCGACGATTTTGACGAGGCCCTGATTAACTGGGTAGCTGAACAATTCAAGCAGGAGCAGGGAGTTGACCTGCGCACCGATCCGATGGCTTTACAACGGCTCAAGGAAGCGTGTGAAAAAGCCAAGTGTGAGCTCAGTTCAAGTTCCGAAACTCAGATCAATCTGCCCTTCATTACCGCCGACCAGAATGGCCCCAAGCACCTGATGACGACTTTGTCGCGTGCCAAATTCGAGTCCCTCTGTAGTGACTTGTTTGAACGTTGCAAACGGCCTTGTCTAGCCGCCATCAAGGATGCGGGTCTGGCCGCCAGCGACGTTGACGAAGTTCTCCTGGTCGGTGGCTCCACCCGGATTCCTAAAGTCCAGGACACCGTCCGCGACGTCTTTGGCCGCGAGCCCAACCGCTCGATGAATCCGGATGAAGTTGTTGCTATTGGCGCCGCCATTCAAGGCGGAGTATTGTCCGGTGAAGTCGAGGACCTGGTGCTGTTGGACGTAACTCCGCTGAGCCTCGGAATCGAGACTTACGGTGGGGTCATGACCGTGCTGGTTCCACGAAACACCACCATTCCGACCACCAAGAAGGAAATGTTCACCACCGCCAGTGACAATCAGCCATCGGTTGAGATTCATGTGATGCAGGGAGAGCGTCCAATGGCTACTGACAACCGGACTCTTGACAAGTTTCACCTCGACGGGCTGCCTCCCGCACCCCGTGGCACTCCACAGGTCGAAGTCGCTTTTGACATCGACGCCAACGGAATTTTGCATGTTGCAGCTACCGACAAGGCAACCAACAAGGAACACAAAGTGCGCATCGAGCAATCATCCGGATTGAGCGATGAGGACATTCAGCGCATGCAAGATGAAGCTGAACGGTTCAAGGAAGAGGATAAGAAATCCAAAGCCGCGGTCGACCTTCGCAACGAAGCCGACAGCATTGCCTGGCAGGCACGCAAGTTGGTCAAGGAGCACGAGGACAAGCTCGACGACGACGACAAGAAAGCCGTAGATGAGCAGGTCGAAGCACTGGAACAAGCAATCAAGGACGGCGACCAAACCTTATTGCAATCAGGAATGGAGGAACTCAAGCAGACTCTTTCCGGGCTCGGCGAAAAACTCTATCAACAGGCCGGCGCAGCTCAACCTGGTCCGGGAATGCCTCCGGGGATGGGTGATGATGCATCCGGTGACCCGAACGGTCAGGGCGGAGACGATGTAGTCGATGCCGACTACGAAGTTAAGGACTGATTTTTCTTTTCTCCACACGGGAGCCGGGATAGCCCGGCTCCCGTTTCCTTTGGTCTACGCGGACCTATCCTGAGCAGCATGATTCGTGTTAACCACCTCTCAAAGCGTTTCGGCCCGCATACAGCGGTCGACGACTTGAGTTTCGTGGTCGGAGAGGGTGAAATCCTAGGTTTTCTGGGTCCTAATGGGGCCGGGAAAACCACCACTTTGCGGATTTTGTGCGGGTATCAGCCACCTAGCGCCGGTGACGCCAGCATCAACGGGCATGACCTCACCAGAGAATCGCTTGAGGCCAGGCGCCACATCGGTTACTTACCGGAAAATTTCTGCGCACCACCCGAATTGAGAGTGGGGGAATACCTTCGCTATCGTGCCCGCCTCAAGGGATTGGGGCGGCGCCAAGCCAATCTCAGGGCTGTCGAGATGATGGAGAAATTGGAACTCACCACCCGGGCACGGCAACTTTTTTCCCAACTCTCCAAGGGCTTTCGCCAACGAGTTGGTCTGGCAGACGCCCTCCTCGCTGACCCTGCATGCCTCCTTCTGGACGAACCATTTGGGGGTCTCGACCCCCTTCAACGCCAGGAGTTTCGCAGCTTGTTGCGCAAACTTGCCAATCAAGGTAAGGCGGTATTGTTCAGTTCCCATGTTCTCCCCGAAGTCGAAGAAATGGCTGATCGCATTCTCATCCTCGACCAGGGAAAACTTGTCCTGAGCGGTGATTGTGTTGAGTTGCTGCAGCGAGCCCAACGGGCTTGCCGATTGCTAATTGAAGTGGAGCCTGGTACTACTTCCATAAGCGAAGACCTGGTTGCAGATTTCCCCGGGATTGAAGTCGAACAGCTTGGTGACGGGAAAATCATGCTCAGTAGTAAGCAAGATTTGCCGCGGTCCAAATTGTTCAAGTGGCTGGCGGCCAGAAATGAAGATGTCCTCAGTTTCGCTAATCAGCAGGCCGATCTAGACAGCTTGTTCAGGTCCATCCTGGAATCCAGCAATCAGTCCGCAACCCCGAGTAAACCTGCTGGCACCGGAGCAGACCGCCAATGAGTCCTTTCATGGCACAATTCCGCAAGGAAGTCTTCGCTCTCATGGTGAGTCCTTCGATTTACCTGTTACTGGGTGTGTGGTACCTGCTCAATGGTTTGGTTTTCGTTTATTTGCTGGATTACTCGCCCGCCGTGCAAGCCGACCTTGCACTCTTGCCACAGTTTCTTTTTGGCAGCGGATTATTGGTGTGGTTGTTGCTACCGGCTTTTCCGCCATTATTGACTTTGCGGCTTCTGGCAGAGGAGCATCGTCTCGGCACGCTGGAGCCATTACTTAGTGCCCCGGTGTCAGATGTCGGGGTAGTTGCCGCAAAATATTTGGGCGCCTGCGTCTTCTTCCTGCTGTTTTGGGGTGGTGTTCTGTGTTTGTTTCTCTTTCTTGACCTCACCGGTGCGGAACTTGATTGGGCCAAAGTGCTTGGTGGGTTCCTCGGCGCCTTCCTTTGTTCATTGTTGTTTCTGGCAACCGGTATGTTCGCCTCCTCGTGGAGCGGAAACCTGGTGCTTGCGGCTGGAGGCGGGGCAGTACTTAATTACATGTTGCTCTTTGTTCCGGTCATTTTCGAACAATCACCGGGAGCTCTTGGAGTTGCTGCCAAAGCTGCCAACATCCCCAACATGCTGGACCGCGGTTTCGCTGCCGGGTTAGTCGACAGTTATGCCCTGGTCTTTTTCCTCGGCCTGTCGCTGCTTTTCCTCTTTCTTACCTGGGTCAGATTGGTTTCACGGAGGTGGGTACCGTGAACAGAAGCCTGGTYMTGGGTCTGGTTGTGAGCTTTGCCGGCCTGGTGGCTACATGCTTTTGCGTGGTGTTTTTGTATGCGATGTCCCAACCGAGCATGCGTACCCGCTGGGACTTTTCCGATTCCGGAAGTGGCGCCCTCAGCGCCCATTGCCGCCAGGCACTTGACAGCCTCGGCGAAGGAAGTCGAGCTACCTTTTTCCTAGTGCCGGAAGACCCGATGTTGCAGGTCAATGGCTCTGCCGTCTATCCCCGCGCCTTTGCACTGTTGCGAACCGCTGCGGAGGAAGCCCGGATCGCCGGCAACGGCAAGATTGAAGTACAGATTCTGGATACATCCTCCGCGCCGGTGGATTTCGATCAGGCACGCACCCGACTTGAACGACAAGCGGGGGAAACCCTAATCATCGAATCCGACCACAAGCGCCAGGTCATTCGATTCGTTGATTTCTTCGAGACTTCACAACCGGCTCAGGGGAGTTCCGCAAGGAT
>NVRO01000122.1 GCA_002400895.1 Planctomycetota bacterium | reverse complement strand
CACGGCAGCCAGGTTCTGATGGAAGGCTGCTTCCGCCTGGGCTACCGCATCGGTGAAACCTACCTGCGTGCCAGAGGCTTGAGTCCCACGGCGGGCAACCCTGCCTTGCGCCGCGAAAGCGTGGTCGTCGCTCCAGACAGGTCGACGGTGACCATCAGCGCCAGCCTGCCCAATGGCGGCAGCTTGCGCACACAGGACAGCCGACCGGTCAACGGGTTCGAGTACTCGCTGGATGGCGGCACGACCTGGTCGCGCCTTGGCATCACCGCAACGATCACTGCACCGGGAACGGTAACGCTTGCGCTCGATTCGGGACCATGGCCGGTTGGCGCACGGTTTGCCTACTTGCGCGGCGGGCCAAGCCCATGGACTCCGGCCTTGCCGGCAGTAACTGCTTCGGTGCAAGCAGACCTGCTATGCGGTGGAAGACCCGGTAGCGGCCACGGGATTGTTGGCAACGGGTGGTATTTCCGCGACCTGGCGGAAGTGAAAATGTGGCCGCAGTCGGCCAGGTTGATTCAGCAACCAACCGTGTTTGAGCGCTGGCGTACCCAACACCCGGAATCTCCGAGTGCGCAGATGTTCTGGTGGTGGAATTTACCGAGCTATGCCGACTTGAGTGTGACTCCGCGGCCGACTTACTGGTCGGACGGCCGCAAAGGACCGGACATTCACAGCAACCCGCCGGCCTTGCGCCAACGTCTGCGCCAACGCTACGGAGAATTTCCCCTGTTCAACTTTTGGGGACCGGGAGCCGACATCACCAGCACCAGATGGATTGTTGATGCCACCCTTGATGTGCTGAAAGAAGAGCGGCCCGGATTGTGCCTGTGCTACCTCCCCCATCTTGATTACGACTTGCAACGTTTTGGTCCGGATAGTGCGCAGGCCAGTAAGGCCGCAGCTGCAGTCGATGCTGAAGCTGCCCGCCTGCTTGATTTTGCTGCAGCTGAAGACCTTGAGCTCAGTGTTATTTCGGAGTATGGGATTGAGGCGGTGAGCCAGGCAGTTTTCCCCAATCGCATCCTCCGCGAGGCGGGCTTGTTGGCAATTCATCCTGCCCAAAACGGCAGCATACTCGACCCCGGGAACTCACGAGCCTTTGCAGTATGCGACCACCAATGTGCCCATGTTTATGTTGCTAATCCGCGCGACCTGGCTACGGTAACGGAGCTGTTGGCGGCCAGCCCCGGGATTGAAACTGTTTACCAGCCGGAGCAGCTGGAATCGATCGGCTTGAACCACCCGCGCAGTGGAGAGTTGTTCTGCGTCGCCAAACCGGGATGGTGGCTGGCATATCCGTATTGGCTGGAGAGCGATGCCGAGCCGGACTTCGCGCGCTGTGTGGACATTCACAAGAAACCCGGATACGACCCGTGCGAGCTGTTCATTGATCCTGCTTTGGCGCTGCCCAAGGTGCGGATTGGAATGAAACTGCTGGCCAAAAAACTGGGCATGCGCACGCTGATGAATTTTATTCCGACTGATACTGGCCTGGTCAAGGGATCCCATGGCCGCCTTCCAAGTTCTCCCGAACTCGGACCGGTATTTATCGCTGCTGAGGGTTGTCCGCTCAGCTGCACTTTCGCAGCAGCCACTCCATCGGACCGTGGACGAAAAAACGTCGCCAGATAACGGCGAATACCACAGCACCTATCCCGAACTGAAGGGCACGCAGCCCGACCTGGTCAACCATTTCAAGTTGAGCCCCCTCCACGGTATTCATCGGACTCGAAGCGGGTATTACATCACGAAATCCGAATATCACATGGGCAAGATAGAAGCTGAGGGCTAATTGCCCGGCCAATGCCAATGGACGGAAAATCCTGGCAACTACCGGATTGGCGCACAATTCCAGCAACAAGCACAAGATGGCAACCGATGATGCCGACGCTGAAATCATGTAAAGCGGGCCCGGTGGGATTGAACTTGTCGCCCACATTGCATCTGGTGAAAGCCACCATGCCGAGAGCTGCTCAATAATCGGGCGGTGGTCGGGAAGTTGCTGCAGCCAAGCGGAAAGATAGCCAGCACCGACAAAAACCACCACTGCAATCAGCAGGCCGGAACGGCGAATTCCGGGTTGGTGCAGGCCGAGCCGACCCAAGCCCATCCCTAAGAAGAGGAATCCCAACCACGGGAACAGTGGATGCCAGCCGTTCAACAACAGGTTGCGGATTTGGCCCAATGGCTGCCAGAATTCGGGGTATTCCAGTTGCGACCAATTCCAACCCTGGCCATAGCCCATTGCGGTGCCGTCGAGTGCAAACACTGCCAATGGAAAGATGGCTACGCACAGAACGGCAAGTGCAAAGTGATGGATTGGGCGCAGTCGAAGAGCAGCCGCCCCTGCCAGCAAATACCATCCGTAGAAGTGCAGGATGTCGCCGCTCCAGACCGTTTGCCACAAGTAGCCGATTATCAGCAAGAAGAATCCGCGCCGGATGATGACCTGGCGATGGTCAAGCAAGGTCAGTCCAATTCCCGCCAACACCACAAATAATGACGAGGCACGACCAGTGAATGCGTCAGCCAGGAAAACCGAAACTGAATCCGACTTTATTCCGAAAGCCAGAACTATGCGATAGTTGACCAATACCATCGCCAGTACTGCCATAAAGCGGGCAACGTCGTAGCCGATGATGCGGGGAGTATCCGCTTTTGTGGTCACCTCGTCACTATACGGTTGAAGAAGGTCAATCTGCCAGCCAGTGCATTGAATGGGTCTTGATGACGACCCAAACCGCGCTACCAGGSRCCAGATTCAACTCCCTGACTGCGCGRYGMGTAAGGGTTGCAACCCATTCATCGCCACAATCAACCCGCACCAACAGGTGATTTCCGCTTTCCTCAATTGCGGMCACCTTKCCGGCAATAATATTCCGGGCAGACAGTCCCCGAGGCTCAACATTAGCGAGGATTACGTCATCAGCCTGCACCGCCAGCCAGGTAGATTTTGCTCTGCTGCTTGGTGGCGACGGCGCCACCAGCTCGCATCCACCGGGGGTATTAACTATCACGGCATGACCGGGAGGAGCTTGCTCGACCAGCTCAACCGCCAACACATTTTCAAAACCGAGACGGTCAAGAAAACGCATGGCACTGGCATTGGCAAGCAATTCGCGTGGCGAACCGACTCCGAGCTGCCGTCCTTCATCCAGCAGCACCACCTCATCGGCGATTGCCAGAACCTCGGCAGGATCATGACTGACGTAAAGCATGGGCAGACCGAATTCACTACGAACGTCCAGCAAATGGCGGAAAACTCGTGCTCGGCGCGGCAAGTCAACCGCAGACAAAGGTTCATCAAGAACTAACACCAGTGGCTTACTGCACAATGCCCGGGCCAATGCAACGCGCTGACGTTCGCCGCCCGACAGAAGTGCCGGCATGCGCTCCAGCAGATTGGAAATACCAAGTACTTCTACCGCCTTTTGGTCGATTCCGTTTCCGGAAAATGCCAGGTTCTGGGCCACCGTCAGATGAGGAAACAGAGCTGCATCCTGGGGAACCCAACCGACCCTGCGCGCACAAGCCGGCAGCGAGCGGCCAGCTTCAAGTAAATTATTTCCATCAATCGTTATCAGCCCACGAGCAGGCCGGATTCCGCACAAGGCCTCTACAAAAATACTCTTGCCCGCTCCACTGGGACCAAACAGGGCAACAACCTGGCCATCAACAGTGAAGTTGGTGTGCAGCAGAAATTCGCCTGCGGTTGCCTCAATCTCGATTTCCCAGCGCGGGCTCATTGCAGATCGGAAGAGC
>NVRO01000121.1 GCA_002400895.1 Planctomycetota bacterium | reverse complement strand
ACTGGTTGAGGCCACCACTATGGGTCACCCCAGCGATCCCAACAACTTCCTTGGCGCCATGATCAACGAAAGCGCCCGCCAGGGTGCCCTCGACGGGATTGCCGCTGCCAAAAAGGAAGGCAACACTCTGGCCGCCGGCGGCGAGGTCGGCGAAGGGGAAGGTTGGTATCTGCAGGCAACCGTGTTTACCGGGGTCGGCCGTGGTGACACCATCTGGCGGGAGGAGTTATTTGCCCCGGTTGTTGCGGTGCACAAGGTCGCTTCCTTCGAAGAAGGGATTGAGGCGGCCAACGACACCGACTTCGGCTTGACCGGAGCCTACTGGGGCAAGGACGAGGACAAGATTGCCACTGCCAAACAGGAATTGTATGCCGGCAACCTGTACATCAACCGCAAGTGCACCGGTGCTTTGGTTGGGGTCCACCCATTTGGGGGGTTCAACATGTCGGGTACCGACTCGAAAGCAGGAGGACGCGACTACCTTGGACTGTTCCTGCAAGCCAAGTCGATTTCGCGCTGCAAATGATAGAGGATATTGGCCGGCGAGGGTTTTTCAGTGAGAGCCTCAAGGCTCTCGCCCGAACTCTCGCCGAAACCGCCAGCGCTGGCAAGGAATTTCGTGGCAAGCCCAGTTTCGACCAACGGCGGCGGATACGTCCACCCGGTGCACTCGAGGAGATGGCTTTCCTCCAGACTTGCCTTGCCGATGAATGCAATGATTGCGTGACCGCTTGCCCGGTTGACTGCATCGAGAAAGTCCCCGGTGGTTATGGCGATACCGGCACTCCGGTAATTATCCCGGCGCTCCGCGCTTGCACCATGTGCGTTGAAGTTGCCTGCTCAAAAGTATGCGAGGTCGGCGCCTTGACCGTGGTCGAGTCCCCCGACCAGATCGACATCGGAGTAGCAGTCCTCGATGAAAGTACCTGCCTGGCATTCAACGGAACTTTCTGCGTGAGTTGCTTCAACATCTGTCCGACTCAGCCCAAGGCAATCAGACTGGATGAGCGCGGCCGCCCCTATGTTGACGAGGATCCATGTACCGGTTGTGGGCTGTGTGAAGAACACTGCCCCACCACCCCCAAAGCCATTTGGGTAAAATCAGACCGACAGGGTAAATGAACGAGAAAACCAGAGAAAAGCGACGAGTGGTTCCAGTCGAACTGGAAGACGAAGACCTGCTTGCGCCAAGTGAGAGCGCCCGTCCCGGATTGGCGGCATGGCTGTTGGCGGCGCCGGTTCTGGCAGTGGTCGGTTTGCTGGCCTGGGCGCGTTTGTGTTTCGGAGTAGACACCCCACTGAGTGAAGAGCTTGGCACCACCGCGATGATTGCCGACTTCGGTTTGATATTACTGTTTTGTCTCCCCCACTCGCTGTTGGCGCGTGGTTCGGGCCGACGCTTCCTCAACCGCCTTGCCGGTCCCGAGGCGGAACGCCCGATTTACGTTCTGGTCAGCGGTCTTAGCTTGTGCGCCCTGGTGTTCTGGTGGCAGACCGGTGGGCCAATGTTGTGGAACCATGAGGGTGCCCTGCTGGTGGTCGCGCGCTTGCTCCAAGCCAGCGGCTTGTTATTGGCACTATGGGCCGCATTGGTCAGCGGCGGAGGAGACCTGCTCGGCCTGCCGCAATTGCGCGCACTTGAACGAGGCCATAGTGCACCGGGGCGCGAGTTGGTGGCATTGCCTCCTTATCGTTGGCTGCGACAGCCGATAAATGCCGGCATTTTGCTATTCCTGGCCGGTTCCCCGGAAGGAACTCCTGACCGTTTGTTGATGATTGTTTGCATTGCGCTGTGGATTGTTCTGAGCGCACCTTACGAGGAACGAGACTCCGAAATAACCTTCGGTTCCGCCTATCTCGACTACAAAGAACGCACCCCGCGTTGGATTCCGCGCAGCGGCAACCGCAACAAGTGATGGATGAACTATTCGCYCAGTTGCGAAAAGTAGTTGGGGACAATCATTTCCTGAATGACGCGGCTTCGCTTCACGCTTATGAATCGGATGCGCTCACGCTGTTCCGTGGACGCGGTTCGTGCATAGTCATCCCCGGGTCACGCGAAGAGGTGGTTGCCTGCGTCAAGTTGTTTCATGCTGCCAGCGTTCCGTTTGTGGCGCGTGGTGCGGGCACCGGACTCTCCGGCGGCGCCGTAGTCGCCCCGGGTGGAGCCATCCTGGCGATGAGTCGAATGCGCAAAGTTATCGAGGTACACCCGGAAGAACATTGGGCGCTGGTCGAGCCCGGAGTAATAAACGCCAAGCTCTCGGAGCTGGTTGCACCTTATGGCCTCTGTTTCGCCCCTGACCCCTCCAGTCAGAAGGTCTGCACCCTGGGCGGCAACGTGGCCGAAAACGCCGGTGGCCCCCACTGCTTCCTCCATGGAATGACCGCGCAACACGTGCGTTTTTGCGAAGTGGTGCTCCCCGATGGCCGGATTGAATCCTGGGGCTGCCGTAGCGGCGGTGATAGCGATCTGGATTTGCGCGGATTCCTGCTCGGCTCCGAAGGCACTCTGGGAGTAATCGTTGCCATCGGGGTCAGGCTGATGCCGGTAGCTGAAGACGCCTTCACCGTCCTCGCCGCTTACCACAGCCTGCTCGAAGCATGCGAGGCTACCACCGAAATCGTGGCTGCGGGCTTGCAGCCAGCGGCGATGGAGGTGATGGACCAAAATACCATCAAGGCGGTCGAAGATTCGGTTTATCGATGTGGCCTGCCCACCGAGGCCGGAGCGGTACTGTTAGTAGAGTTGGAAGGGCCGCGACGAGTGATGGAGCGCGATGGTAAGGAACTGGTTGACTTGCTCAAGAGCCGCCAACTAATGAAACTTGATGTTGCCACTTCACCGACACAACGCGCTGCACTGTGGAAAGGTCGTAAAGGTGCTGGCGGCGCACTCGGTCGCCAGGCTCCCGATTCTTATGTCATGGACGGGGTAGTGCCGCGCTCACGCCTGGTCGAGATAATGAGCTTCGTGGAGGAAGTGCAAGCTGCAAGCGGCTTGAAAGTGGCCAACCTATTCCATGCCGGTGATGGCAATATTCACCCCCATTTCAGTTATGACGCGCGTAATCCGGAACAATCCGCCCTGGTGGAGAAATGCGGGGCGCAGATCCTGGAACGATGCCTCGAGTTGGGAGGCTCACTCAGCGGTGAACATGGCATCGGACTGGAAAAGGAACATTTGTTGTCCAAACAATTTTCAGCCGCAACTCTGAAAATAATGGAACGGGTGCGCCGGGTTTTCAATCCCGACGATCTTCTCAACCCCGGCCGCGGCCTGCCCCTGTCCCGGGGCTGCGCCGAAGCGTTCCGACGTCATCGCGGGGTGGACCCGTCCCAGGCATGAACTTTCGCCTCCAACTTGCACCTTCCGAGCTTGCCGAAGCGGCGGCAATGGTGCGTGAACACCATGCCAACGGCACCTCTCTGCTACCCATCGGCCGGGCTTCACGACTTGCTCGTCACCTCGAAGGCACTACTACTGACTGCGAATCACTGAGCACTATTTCGGTGGCTGGCTGCGACCGCATCATCGAGATTAATCCGGCAGAACAAACTTGTGTGGTCGAGGCCGGGGTTTCCCCCCTGCAACTGGGCCAGGCGGTGGCGGAGTACGGGCTGGAGCTGGGAGTAATCTGTCCCAACCAGGCTGAGGGCACCATCGGCGGTATTTTCATGGCTCCCGAAATCAGTCTCTATCGTGGCAAATGGGGTAACCCTCGTGAGCAGGTGTTGTCTGCCGATTGGATTCTGGCTGACGGTAGCACCAT
>NVRO01000120.1 GCA_002400895.1 Planctomycetota bacterium | reverse complement strand
CCTCTAAAAGCTACACGTACTACATGTTTACTGGTATCAAAAAATGCAATCCAAGAAGCGATTAAATCTTCTTAGAGGTCACTGGCCAGGGAGCATGCCAGAGGTGTTTATATTGGTTATTTGTGTGTAGCAAGGCCGAAACAATGTTTATATCACCCTAATACCCACTATTAGCTAACTGATGGCACCCTATCAAAAAAGAGATGCTGACTTTGGCCAGCTCGTCAGCCAGCTCGCGGCAATTCGCGTGCGTCGGCAGCACGGTCAACGACTTGTTCGCCGCAATCATCGCTTTCCGGTCGGCGTGACTTTTCCCCGCCCCGGTCGGCGACGAGTCGCAGTACAACCCCGGCTTGCCGAGGCTCTCGATTCGCGCGGCGGCCATCTCTTTCCACCAGTCGTCGAGCTTGACAACCTGGCCGGTCGGCTCGGTGTAGGGTTCAATCTCGACGACGGGCTTCGCTGGCGGAGGATTGATTGTTGTCGTGCCGTCGAGCAAGCAGTTGAGGTAATAGCGGCCCGCCGCTTCTGCGTCGCTCGGCTCGACGTTGTGCGATTGCAGCCAAGAGCGTGTATCGTTTTCACCGTCGGGCGGCAGCGTCCAAGCTATCGGGCGTTGCAATCGCTCGGCGAGTTGCTCGGCGGTCGATATCGCACCAGAGCGGCCAGGATTTCTGCCGTCGGCCTTCTGGTCATTCTCACCGACGACGATAATCTGCCGGTCGGTTTCCTTGAGCAGCTCGGCGAGATGCTCGACGCCACCGACGTTTGACAGCCGGCCGATTGCGGCCAGGCCGAGCGTGATACAAGCCGCCGTATCGCTGGCACCTTCGACGAGAAGCAATGGGCCATCGTGGCCCATTACTTTCCAATCACCAAACACCAGCCCGCGGCGGCTGCCGGTGACGGCTCGCTTCTTGTGACTTCCGGCAAGGCGGCGTTGAATACCAATCACCGAGCCCGTGGCGTCACGCTCGGGCACGGTCCAGGCTGCCGACGGCGAAGTATGCCAGCCGATTCCCAGCTCTCTCAGCGAAGCCACCGACACGCCCAGGTGCTCGGCCAGGTCGTCGAGTTTACGGTCGGCACCGACGGCGGCATCGGCTGCCAGTTTGGCGAAGTCAATCGTCGACTTCGGCTTCGTCTTCTTCCGGTGGTCAGGATGGATGTAGAAGGCTTGCTGAGCCTCACCGTCGAGCTGGTGGAGCCACCTGCCGTCTGGTCGCTGATGAATCGCACCGACTTCAACTCGCCCGCAAATGACAGCTTGCCCGTCGGGCGAAACCGTACACCAATCGGGTTTCTGGCAGATTGGGCAGGGGGTCTGCCTTGATACTGGCTGCCAGCGGTCTTGCGTTTTTGTTATACTTCGTGTATCCATTCGGGCGTCCTTTTTCCAGCCATGGAAATGTGACATCGGGCGGCGGGGGAGTGACACCCCGTCGCCTACTTTTTATTGATGGCTTCTCAAGGTGATCCGCAGGCCGGCGGCAAAGTGCTGGTGTGTAAAGTCGTTCCAGCGCGCCCGGCAGCCTGGCCCCTCGAATCGCTCGTCTGTGAAAATAATCCCGTGCTTTCTAAAGAGCTGCGTGCAAAATCCTCGATAACCTCGCATCTCGGCATATCGCATCTGTGCCACCCGCTGGCGGCCGTCCGAGCCGGCGAGCTCGACATACGGCACGAAGTGGCCGCGGAAGCGGCCACGGACACGGATCGCTGTGATGGCTACAATTCGGTTTGCGTTCCAGGGCAGGGCTGTTGCGAACCAGTGCGTTGCGTTAGAAATCATGCGCATATCCTTTTTGCCCCGGCGGCCGGCGTCTGCGAAACGAATCGGCCTCGGGGTTTTTTCGTAGTTACGCCGGCACGGCGATCTTCCGCCGGCCTGGCTGGGGCACGTTGGCGAGATATTTACGGATTTCCCGCAGGTGCTTCGCTTCGAAGCGGAAAGCCAGCGAGCCGTCCATCGTCGGCCGGCTGATATGCCCGGCCACTATCGCGTGGCCGATTCGGCGGCGGCAAGCGTTGCTAAACCCTTCCGCCTTCAGCTTTTTCAGCATGTCGCTCGCTCTCCTCAGCTCGGGTACAAAAAAAGCCGGCCAGAAATCCACGACGGATTCCTGGCCGGCTTGGTAACAAGAGGCTTGACGTAACTCTACGCAAAGCCGTATACTTCTCTTAGCGTTTGTGAAAAAAGGCATCCCGTGCCTCACTTTCGTGTTTGCGGTTCCCCCCCTTGCCGCTCAAAGCAGAACGGGGAACTGCTCAAAATCTAAAGGTCGTCGGCCAGCCAGGTCGGCGGCCTTTTTCGTTGCGGAATTGTACCACGGGCGCCTAAAACGGTTCAAGCTTGTTTTGAGGCGAGAATCAACCCCAACCGTTATCCCGGCAGATTTTCCAGACGCAGCCCCGATTCCATTGCACGCCCGTGCGGGTCGGCAGCTCCTCGGCGTTGAGCTTCTTAGCAATTTTTCCGTGGCTCAAACGCTTGCCGCCGCGGGGCTTTCGAATCAGCGACTTGATACGGGCGAGCGTGGCGACTTCGTCGGTGTACTGGCCGAAGGGAAGCGGGCCTTCGCATCGCCGCCCGATGGCCTCAGACTTGGCGTTGCGTGCCCTCCTGAGCTTTTGCACCAGAAGCGATTTGTCGAGCTCGGCGAAGGACCCTTGCCACTGAATCATCGCCTTGAGCATCGGGTTGTCGTTGAGCGTCTCGGCCGATAGTGCCTGGCCAGTGTTCGCCGGTACGAGGGTGAGACCCTCGCCGAGCATTTTCGTTAGCAGTTGCATTTGCACGTTCAGGTCACGTGCGAAGCGGTCGAGACTTTCTACAATCACGACGCGGCAGCCGTTGCCGATCATCGCTTCGAGCATTTTCAGAAACGCCGGCCGGTCGTCCTCGGTGCCCGTCCATGCGTCCTGATACCAGCCGGTAATCTCGAAGCCGTTTCGCTTGGCGAAGGCTGCAATGTCCTCACGCTGCCGCTCCGGGCCGTGGCCCTTGAGCTGGCCCTTGCTCGAAACCCGAAGGTAGCCGCTGGCTTTTGTCTTCATGCCCATGCCCTCCCCGATAGGTTAATTGTGCGACGGTGCTACAATAATAGACGGTAGCGATATGTGCGTCAACGGAATCAGAAAAGGATTGACGGACTGGCGAACGAGCCCCAAGGGCAGTTTGCTAGCGTGCGTGGCCCGTGATACAAGAGCGGCATGAGACGGCGAGATGCAATTCGTGAAGTGGTCGGATATTTTGGCTACGTTGCCTGGTGGTGTTTTTACCTGATTCAGTTAGCTCTCCTGATTGCCGTCATCAGTTGGATAGCTAACGCCATCGGCTAACCCATCTCGCCGATTCTCGGCAACCGTCAAACTCGCCCAGGCTCGCCCGTCTGGCGATGTTWGCCGACTCGGCTCGGTTTACCTGTTGGCGAAAATCTCGCACCAGCCGCCGCCCACGGTGCCGATACGAAGGAAATACACCACGGGCTCGGGGACGATRGACAATGGGAATTCTCGACTTTGGAAAGAAGGAACCGATGGCACCGCTCGCGGATCACCTGGCGGCAAGGAAGCCGCCGCTTGAGCTCGACAACATGCTGGCCGACAAGCTCGCGAAAACCCCGCCCGCCAAGCCTGCGGACGCAGAGCATCTACACCCTGCCCCCGTAGATGCTCCGCAAGATGTTCCGCAGGCCGGCGGCGGGGGGGGCCGCGCCGAGCCCCGCGGGGAAAGCTCCGCTATTTGAGCCGAAATGAGTGAGGGAGAGAGAAAGAGAAAGAGACAAA
>NVRO01000119.1 GCA_002400895.1 Planctomycetota bacterium | reverse complement strand
TCCCCGCGCAGTTCCAGACGCTGCTTGCGCCAACGATGCTGGTCGTACATCAGGTAGATGACCGCGAGCGCAGCCAAAGGGTGCAGCAGCAGAATGAGCGCGTCCTGTGCACCTGCCACCATTCGCTCGCTGTAGGGTGGTCGCGCTCTTCAGGGTGTGGTAGCCCCCTCGCTCGGAGACGTCAACGCTGGATTCTTGTATGAATGACCGCGGGTGGATTCGGAGGTCCGCGGCTGACGAGCGAGAACCACTTCGCTGAATGCCTCGAAGAGGTGCTCGACACCGGTGGTGATGCCGCGCGCGCGCGCGGCCGCGCCGCCAAGCAGTCTGCCGCTTGGAGACTTCTGGCACCAGAGTGGAGGGGACTGCTCATCGCTCTCCTGGATGCAGGAGAGGGGGGGAGCAGTGCAACGATCGTCACGGCTGGACGTCCGACCGCCCGCGGGGGGCGCAGGGGGGGGATGCGCTCGCGGCGTGGGTGGAAACAGGCAGAGCAGGTGGAGCGACTGGAGCCCCCGAAGAGCCTCGTCTCCTCGACGCAGACGGACGCCTACCGCCTGACCGGCCTGCTGCTGCAACGACACAGGCAGGGCGAGGACTGGAACACGGAGTGGAACCGCAGCATCRCCGAGTTGCGCGCTGCGTGCACCGGCACCGGCGTGCATCCGATCTGGCCGCGCCTCGGYCGCGAATTCGGTGAGGTGCTCGGAGAACTGGCAYTGCTCGAAGCGGTCGARCCCGAAACCACCGCGCTGGACCCGGATTGGCTGCGTCTGGCGCGCATCGACCCACTCAATCCTGATGCGCTCTCCGAATTCATCTCCCCACCCATCCCCGCCGACCTGCCCGCGCGCATCGCCTCACCGTTGCAGGAGTTGCACTCCCAGATGCGCAAGCGAACGAAGCCACGCTGGCTGGCTGGGAAATTGAGCAGAGGGGCTGGAAAGGAGGTCCTGGCACAACGGTCAGGGGCTGCTGGTCTGCTCGCCGCGATGCTGGCAGCCGCAAGTGAGCAGGAGGAGGCGCTGGAGCGATTCATCGAACTCGGCGAGGAGTTGGAACTCTCCGAACTCGCACACGACCACGCGCTGCTGCTGCGCGTCCGCGCAGGCGATGCGGATGTCTGGGACTCCTGTCGCGGCATGACGGGCGATGATGGTCTATCCAGCGCCTGTCGAATGGCCGCATGGTCGACCGAACCGCCAGCGAGCATCGAACTCAGTGCTGAGGATATCGAAACGGGGCTCGCCGAACTGATGGCGGCTGACTGCGAACCAGATGACATGGTGGGATTGCGCTGGCGGCTGGTGCTGGCTCAGCGCGATGCTGGTGAATTCGCCTCAGCCATGGTGGAGGTGATTGAACTGGACATCGTTGAGACGCTGCATGTGGACATCTGTCTCAGTCTGCTGGAATCCGACGACACGGGCACGCTGCTCGAACGGCTCAAGGATTCCATGAGCCGGCTGCCCGTAGACTCCTTGCCCACGATCATCCGGCATCAGGGCTCTCCCGCAAGCCTCGCGCTGGCGGCGAGCGAACAACTGCGCGCCGTCGACGAATCTCTCTGGTCGAGTGTCGCGGATGAACTTCTGGGACCGCTCGTCGCCTGCGCAGCCATCGGACCGCTGGCCACCCTGCTGTCGACGATGGACTGCGGTGGGCAACAACACCCATTGCTCGTGCTGCTCGTCCATCAACTGCTGCCGGCCGATGTTCCTGCAGACATCCTCGATTGGCTGGAAAGCGCACATGCGGACGCGCAGCAAGCGCACGACATCGAAGGGCAGCACCCGCTGCTGTCAGAGTTGTCCCGTTCGCTCATCCTGCAGCTCGATGGTTCACACGTCGAGTCGGCGGCGGTGTTCGAGCGGTTGGACAAGAAGGGGCTGAAGGCCTACAAGCAGTGTCGCTACGCGCTCAGCGAGGGGGGGCGCGGACACATCGGGCTGAAGGAGTTCAGCGACCTGTCCCACAGCATCCAGGATGCAGATCTGGACTTGCTCGAGAAACACCTGTTCGAAGTCGTTCTCACCGAACTGCGGCTCGGATGGGCGATCCATGAACGAGACTCGCATGGCATCGAGCGGAAACGCCAGGCAGAGTTGGTGATCGACGACCTGATTCGCAACGATGGGCGGCACAAACTGCTGGGCCAGGTCCACCGCATGGTGCTCGAACATGGGCTCGCCAGCCCCGCTCTCGTCGAGTGGCATGAGATGCATTCATCGGACTCATTCTGGTCGGCGCTCGCCAAAGCGAGCATGCACGAACAGGAAGGCGAGCATGAGTTGGCGGCGCGTGCCTTCGAAAAGGCGGCCTCAGCGACAAGCGCCGTCACCCTGCCAGAGAATTTCGATTCGGATCTGCAACTGCGTTCATCCCTGCAGAAGGAGGCGTTGAAGAATTACGCTCACGCCGCCTGTTGGTCTGAAGCCGTGCGTCTGCTGGAGAGCATCGACAATCTCGTGGCGAACATCAAGCGCGTCTTCGACCTGTTCCTGAGGGCCAGCGAGGCGGCGGACAGAGGGAATCTCAACCCAGCGACCCAGATGGTGATGGAGCACGCACGCGACGAGGTACGCCAAAACGGTGATGACATCGATGTGAAGCTGCTGCTGGAGGAACTGCACCAACTTCTCTCATATCCAAGTGAACTGAAACTTCCCGAAGACCCGTTCCGYGGCCGCGTGCTGGTGGCCATCAACACCATCCGYAGCGGACATCGACGYTCTYCGACCAGCAACGAGAGCAGGTTCCGCAGGGCCCTCCAGGAACGAGACGTGCCGTTGGTGGGGGAATTGGCGCGCCAAGCGGCGGATGAACAAGGAGTTGAGAATGGATTGCTCGTGTACGAGCGAGCGATGAACAGCAGCAGGTTCTCGGACGCCCATGTCAGGCAGCTCACTGACATGATGAAGGGGCTGTTCTCCCGGCACGACTCCGAGATACCAATCCGACGCAGGATGCACCTGTCACGCCTGAAATTGAAGGCGCTCGTACTCATGGACACAAACCTGCTCATCGACGCCCTGCGCGACCGATTGCTCGCGCGGGCACACACGGCGGAGCACCCGCCATCAGTCGAATCACGGCTCGCCTTCCACCACACGCTGCTCTACCGGATGCAGCAGGGAAGGATCGATCTGACGGTGCCGGCGGCGGCGCGCAACGAGTTGAGGAACTTCATTGGCGACGAGACGCGCACACGGGCACTGTTGGGGAAGCGGAAGGTCTCCGAATCTCGCTGGAAGGAGATGGTCCAAGCGGGGGATATCGAGCAGATGGCGGAGCAACTCATCACCGAATACAGCAACTGGCATACTCCTGCTGGAGAGCAGTTCAACCAGAATGTGCACGACCGTCGTGACGAGTTGCTCGAGTTCATGTCCACAAGCCTGTCGAACGTCTACCACGGAATCGATGAGGACAAGCGAATTCGCGGATTCGGGGGCAGCAAGCGCACCGAGATCGGCGGCGTCGAGATCTACCCGGAGCGAGGAGACCTGGACATCATGCTGCTCGCTGCTGAACTGGTTGAGCGTGCGGACCCGGCGCACGGATCCGTACTGGTTGCCAGCCGTGATTCTGACTTCTGCATACCCGGCCGCGCGCTGCAGGAGAGATTCGGTTTCGGCATCGTGGACAATGCTCGATCTCTCTCCCGCTGGGTGCTCTGATTGAAAAAATGGGACTAGTAGTATCAATCCATCACTAAATGTAATGTTGAATAGGGCGCGCAGTTCAGTCACCCCATGTGACTGATGACCGCTTCACCGAACTCAGTAACGGGTCTGGTGCTTGCGTTGTT
>NVRO01000118.1 GCA_002400895.1 Planctomycetota bacterium | reverse complement strand
TTGACCTGCAAGGGATCATCACCGGCAATTACCCCTTCGAGAATGCGGTCCGGATGCATGGTGCCGGGCGGCAAGTCGGCGCGCTGGATGTCTGATTGGCCGACGCAGAAAACGTCAATAGCGGCAATCGGCCGAGCCCCCAAACCGGTCCCGAGAATGTCCCGAATCACTCCCCCGATGCCGGTACCGGCACCACCATAGGGATCGAGTGCAGAAGGGTGGTTGTGAGTCTCCACCTTGATGGCAATGCCGGTTTCGGGGGTGAGCTCAATGACGCCGGCATTGTCCTTGAAAACCGACCAGCACCATTCCGGAGAGAGTTGTTGGGTCGCCGCGAACACCGTTTCCTTGAGCAAATTGTCATAACTGCGAACATGCTCACCATCGATATATAGTTCAACCGGGCCAGTTAGGGTTTTGTGTTTGCAATGCTCGGACCAGGTTTGAGCCAGGGTTTCCAGTTCGACATCTACCGGTTCACGTCCTTCCTTCTGATAAAAGGCTTGCACCGCCAGCATTTCTTCCCCAGTAAGCGCCAGCATCATCTGCGCGGAGATCTGTTCAAGTTGAGCAAGGTCAACGCCGAGTAGCGGTATTTCACGCCGTGGGCACCGCTGTGGCGCAGGTGTGGGGTGCATCATGATTGCGCTGTCACCACTCTCAACGGTCTCGATGACCAGGTTGCAAAGAGCACGACCACTGGTTCGGATGAGTACCTCGGGGTCAACTGCCCCGGTGACACGGAATCCACGGTACGACTCAACCACAGAGCCAGCAGGCAAGGTGATGTCCAGCAACTGCATTGCGCGGGTGGCGGATTGCCCTTCGGGGTCGGATACGCCAGGTTGGCGCCTTACCAGGACCATGTTCTTGCCACCTGCAAACACCTCGCCGGGGGCCAGGATGCGTGCATATTCGGTGACCGGGTCGGCAAACAACTTATTGGCAGCAATTTCAACTGCCTCGCGTTTTAGGATTCCGGGCAACAAAAATCCTCTGACACTGCGAATTGGCGATTTTATGGCAAATCCACGCTCATTAAGAGCCTGTTTTGCGGCGACTCCGACCGGATCTTGGCGATTTTCATCGATTTCCAGTTCTATTCGCCAAGCAGCGTTTTGGATTTCAGTCACTTGGAGGTCTTCAGAGCGGGGTATCCTATTGGAGCGCGGGCCAAGCACCAAGTACCCGACCTTGTCATGGCAACAAAAAAGAAAAAAAGCGGCAGCGAAGTATTGAGCACTCTTCCTTTCGAGCGCCCAATCGAGGACGTGCGTAATCGGCTCAGTGAGCTTGAGGAGCTCTCCGCCCGAACCAGCCAGGATCTGAGCGAAGAAATCACATTCTATCAGGAACGCTTAAAGCGCATGACCGATGAGGTCTATGCCAATCTTTCCTCCTGGAACCGGGTTCAGGTGGCTCGACACCCGGAACGACCAGTAGTCACCACTTTCATTGACATGTGCTGTGAAGATTGGGTCGAATTGCACGGTGATCGCCTGTACGGCGACGACCGCGCCATCGTCACCGGCTTTGCAACCCTCGGCCACCACCGAGTACTACTGGTAGGTCACCGTAAGGGGCGCGACACCAAAGAGCGGATGGCTTGCAACTTCGGCTCCGCCCACCCCGAAGGTTACCGCAAGGCTCTGCTCAAGATGCAGCTGGCTGCGCGGATGGGCTTGCCGGTGGTGTGCTTGATCAATACTCCCGGTGCCTACCCGGGTGTCGGCGCTGAAGAGCGTGGCCAAGCCCGAGCCATTGCTGACAACATCCACGAAATGTTCGGAATCAAGGTTCCGATTGTTGCCGTTGTAATCGGAGAAGGCGGCTCCGGTGGAGCATTGGGGATTGCGATTGCCGACAAGGTCGGAATGATGGAGAACGCTTGGTATTCGGTAATCTCACCGGAGGGTTGTGCTTCGATCTTGTGGCACAGTGCCGAAGGGAGGGAAGAAGCTGCCGAAGCTCTCAAGTTGACTGCCGAACCTATGTGCCGACTTGGTTTGATTGATGAAATCGTGCCCGAACCGGTTGGCGGTGCTCATCGTGATCCTGAAGCTGCGATGACCATTCTCAAGGAAAAGATAATGGCATGGTTGGATGAATTGGTGGCGGTGCCGATTGAACGAGTAATGGACGACCGCCACCGTAAGTTCCGCCTGATTGCTTCTTCTGCTGCGACCCTGGAGACTGGAATGAATCCCGCTCAGACCGGTCTGGAACCCCGACTTGGGGTCGATTTTGTCGCCGGTTCGGACCTC
Organism: Planctomycetota bacterium; assembly: GCA_002400895.1. Next base: position 1,696 of record NVRO01000118.1, on the reverse strand, counting down.
GACCAGCAACGATTCCCTGGGAATTCCGAAAAATCTCTGGCTGATGAACCACCATCCGGTTCATCCTCCACTCCCGGTGCCTAATTTGGAGGATAAAAAGCCCAGTAGGGGTGAGGAAAATGCCAACGTACAGGCTGACTCCAACGTAGGTGAGGGGGACATGGGACACCCCGTACTCCGCATGGTTTACGACCAAGCCGAAACCAGCCCTGAGCATTCTGGCGGGGGTGCTGGTGCGGACGGTTTGGCCTCTCTGCGGGATGAGGACTTGATGGCCCTCAGTATTGACGGTCAACGTGCTGCTTTTCAGGAATTGGTGGAGCGTTATCAGGACCGCGCCTTTCACACTGCACGCGGGGTTGTCGGTAACTCCGAAACTGCTCGTGAAGTGGCTCAGGAGGCATTTCTCAAGGTCTATGCCAGCCGTGATCGCTTCGACCTGAAGCGGCGCTTTTCCAGTTGGTTCTACCGCATTCTTCGCAACCTGGCAGTCGACCGGATTCGCCGCCAGTCCGCCGGTACTCCCGGCGCGGCGAGCAGTATGGAAGGTGATTGGAATGATGGTAGTCGCGGTCCTGTGGCGGTGGCATCGATTGAAGAACGTCGCGTCGCGGTCCATAGGATTCTTGCAGACCTCCCGGCAAAGTTTCGCGAAGTTTTGGCTCTTCGTGACATTGAAGGGATGTCCTGTGCAGAAATCGCGGAGCGGGTTGACCTGACCACCGGTACCGTTCGTTGGCGTCTCCATCATGCGCGAAAATTATTCCGGGCTTCGTGGGAGCGTCGGCTCGGCAAGGAAGTCGGAGGAAGTGAATTATGAATTGTTCATTGTTTTTTGATTTGCTTGTTCTCCGTAGTGGCGGGGACCTTGACCTGGCGCGCACCGGGGAACTTGAGGAGCACCTTGATGTTTGTGCGCCCTGTGCTGCTGTTGCCGCCAGTTTTGCCAACTCCCGGGATGCCCTTGTTGATTGCGCCGATAGTCAGTCGGTTGATTTGTGGAATTCGATTGAACCACACCTTGATGTAATTGATGCGTCRCGCCGRATTCACCGGCCCTKGTACCGGCAGCCCATTTGGTCGGYTGCCGCTGCGGCTCTGCTTCTGCTTGGTGGTGGGTGGTTGGCCTACCCGTCATGGCTGCCGAAAGCTCCTGTCAGCGACGCGTCTGTTGCCGGAATCCAACCCGAGCAACAACGACCCGCCTCGGAATTGATGGCGGACGGGCATGCTGGTTTGCAAGCGGTGCCACACGCTGAACTGGTCGAGTTCCTCGGTCGTAATAGTGCCGTGTTGCATCAGCCGGGAATATCTCCTGCCTTGTTGGCTACTCCCGCCACCTCCAAGGTGAGAGAATTTTAGCCGGCCTCAGGAATGTTGTTGGCTCTAACTTTCCTTGCTCTCAGCTTCCAAGAGCAGACTTGTGACTGTAATCACCAGGTGAGTTCTCTGGCCATCCTGGAACAGGAAATGACCAGTCTGCACCGCAAGTTGAGTCCTTTTCTGTTGCGAGTGATTTTGCCGGTCGAGACCATTAGCCCGGAAGGCGTGAGCAGTCGGAGTGAGATTTCCGTTTCCGGCCTCATGCTCAGCCGGATTGGTCTTTTCGTAGCACCGACGCCGCCCTCCTCGTTCAGGACGCCGCGGTACCTGGGCACTCGCATCTAGTCGCGAATGAACAAAAACGTACAAGCAC
>NVRO01000117.1 GCA_002400895.1 Planctomycetota bacterium | reverse complement strand
ATAGGAGATATCCATGACGTCGGTAAGAATCTTGGTCGGGAAGCAGAAGCGTGTGGTCTTTGTTGACCAGGAAGTCAGTGTTCGCGACGCCGCCAAGGCCATGGCTCAGAGTAATGTCGGTTGCACCGCGGTCATGGAAGGTGGTCGATTAGCCGGTTTGTTCACCGAGCGGGACGTACTCAAGCGCGTACTTTTGCAGGATCTGGACGTTGATGCGGTCCTGGTTCGTGATGTAATGACCACCGAGATCATCACCACCAAAGGTGATACCGACATCCGCCTGGCGCGGATTTTGATGAGAGAACACCATATCCGCCACCTCCCGGTCCTGGATGATTCTGATGGTAGTCTCATTGGTGTGCTCAGCATCCGTGATTTGGTGCTGGAGGAAATCGCCGAAGTGCAGAAATACCTGCACCTAGAAGAAAGCTGAAACTGATTCCCAGGAGCCGGTCAACATTTGCCGGAGGAAGTAGAATCTGCGGTTCGGAACCACTCCGACCACATGGCAAACTCCTCGGTTGTAATCGTCAGCGCTGTCCGTACGCCCATTGGGCGCTACATGGGTGGCTTGTCGACGTTGTCCGCCCCCGATTTGGGTGAAGTAGCAGCGCACGGGGCGCTTTGCGCCGCCAAGGTCGAGGCCGAAGCGATTGATACCGTTTATTTTGGTCATGGCCGCCAAGCCGGATGTGGCCCCAACCCTGCCCGTCAAGTTGCGGTTCGTGCCGGGGTACCTCAGGAAACTCCAGCTGCCACCATCAACCAGGCCTGTGCCTCCGGGCTGAAGGCGATTCAGCTTGCCGCCGATGACATCCGCCTCGGGCGTGCCACCGTGGCGCTGGCTGGTGGGATGGAATCGATGTCGCGTTTACCTTTTATCCTCGACCGCATGCGGGATGGATATCGACTTGGCCATGCCAAAGCCGTCGACCTGATGTACCAGGATGGTTTTGTCTGCCCAATCGCCAACATGATCATGGGCGAGACTGCCGAACTCCTTGCCCAGGAACGCAAGATCAGCCGCCAACAGCAGGATCAGTTCGCCTTGCGTAGCCAACAACTCGCTGCTGCCGCAATTGAGTCCGGACACATGGCCGAAGAAATCGTGCCGGTCACCATCAAGGGGCGCAAGGGTGACACCGTGATTACTGCCGATGAACATCCTCGTCCCGGAACAGAGCTTGAAAATCTCGGCAAGCTGCCGGCGATATTCGACCGGGATAAAGGAACCGTCTCGGCTGGCAATTCTTCGGGTATTACCGACGGTGCAGCTGCGGTGGTTCTGATGAGTTCCGCCGAAGCAGAACGCCGTGGTCTGACCCCGCTTGCTACTTTTACTGCCAGCCATGTTTGCGGCACCGATCCCAAGCGGATGGGGCTGGGACCGGTCCCGGCAACTGCTGGCCTGATGGAGCAAACCGGTCTCGGTCTGGATGATTTTGATTTGGTAGAGCTCAATGAAGCCTTTGCGGCGCAGGTTCTGGCATGTTTGCAGGAAATGCCTATCGAAGACGAACGCCTGAACGTAAATGGTGGTTCCATTGCGCTGGGCCATCCCATTGGCATGACCGGAGCCCGCTTCGTGGTAACTTTGCTTCACGAAATGCGCCGACGCGAGGTCAAGCGTGGTCTCGCCACCTTGTGTGTCTCCGGCGGGCAGGGAATGTCCGCTGTGTTCGAAAGAAATTGATGAAAACAACTTCCTTACTATTTACTGCCTCAATCTTCGCTGTTCTGCTCACAGCTTGCACTACGGAAGAAGACGGAGGTAGCACCAGTCGCGGTACCAGTACTACTTCGGAATCTTCTGCCAGCTCCAGTCGTGGTGGTGGGCCAGCCAATGTCTTGCGCACCGAATCCGCAGAGGACGGCGCTGCTGCTTTTGCTGCTGCTGCCAAATCCGCTGTTGCGGACCACGGCAACCCATTTTCCTTCAACCGGGAGAACTACGAACCCAAGCGCACTCCAAAGTACAACTTTGAGACCGCAGGATCGGTCAGCGACGAACAGCTTGGCAATTATTGGGTGGAGATGAAGTGTTTGGTTGATGGCAAGGATGTCGGCACCGTTGCGGTTTCCTTGTGGCCGCAAAAAGCACCGCTTCACGTGCGCCGCTTCCTGCGCCACTGTGATGAAGGTTTTTATGATGGCCTCACTTTTCACCGCATCGTCCGTGAGTTCATGGTGCAAGGCGGCGACCCCGGTGGGACTGGTGCCGGCGACGGTCCCCATGGCAATATCAAGGGCGAGTTCAGTGGCGACCCCGAATGGGCGCATGGTTATGGCGTATTGTCGATGGCGCGAGGTGGCGGCACTGACAGCGCCTCCTGTCAGTTCTTCATCTGTAATGCCGAGACTCCAAGCGTCTGGAACCTCGATGGCAAGTACTCCTCATTCGGCAAGATAACCGCCGGGGTAAGCGCCCTCGAGGCAATGTCAAATGCCCCGACCGTGCGCGATGGTCGTGAGAACTCCAAACCAAAGGTAACGGTGTTGATTGAGTCGGCGGTTGTGCGGGAAGGTGAGCCTCCACGCGGGGAAGTGATTGAACGTCCGCAACCCGATTTTGGTGGCCAACCGGCACTGGTCGAAGTGCAGCATATTTTGCTATCTTTCGCAGGTGCTAATCCGCGTATTCCAGCAACTCGCACTCGTGAGGAGACCGAAGCACTGGTCAACGACATTGTTGAGCGGGCACGCAATGGAGAAGATTTTGTGGCGATGGTGCGCGAGTTCTCCGATGACCCGGTCAACCCTGCCGACAAGAACCCGGGGGTGTACAAGCTGCTCAATACAGGAGCCTTTGAAAAGCCGGATCGTGCTGCCATGGCGAAAATGGAAGCTGCTCAAAGTGAATGGGACAGCTCAATCAAGGATTTACAAGCCAAACTTGCCAAGGGTGAACTCACTCAGCAGCAAATGCAGGAACAGGCAAATGCCCTGCGCTCCCGYCTGATGGAATCCGTACCCAAATCTGCGATGCCGCGGGCACAAATGGTTTCCGGATTCTCGGAAACTGCTTTCTCCCTCGCCGTTGGTGAAGTCAAGGTCTGTGTTTATGACAAGACCGCCTCTCCCTTCGGCTTCCACATCATGAAACGACTCAAGTAGACATGACCGATTACAGCGATTACGACAACTCCCAACTCGAAAACCTTTGCATTGATATCGAAGTCACCGTCGGCGGCCGTGATACCGGCACCATCACCATCGAGTTGTGGCCCTCCGCCGCACCGGCCACCGTGCGTAACTTTCTGCGCTATGCAAGTGAGGGTTTTTACGACGGCAAATCCTTCCATCGCGTGCTTTCCGGGTTCATGATTCAGGGCGGATGCCCGCTTGGTACCGGTACCGGTTCAGGCACCTACGGCATGATTTCCGGTGAGTTCAGCAAGGACGACAAGTACAGCCACCGACGTGGAGTGATTTCAATGGCGCGTTCAAGCGACCCGGACTCCGCTTCCTGCCAGTTTTTTATCTGTCACGGCGACGCCAGTTTCCTTGATGGTGATTACGCTGCTTTTGGTCGCATGAGCGATGGCGGCAACACCCTTGATGGGATTGCTGCGGTTGCTACCACCGGCAGTGCAAACAGTACTCCGGTTGAGCAATGCCTCATCACCAAGATGTCAGTCCGAGAAAAGGCTACAGCATGACTGAAGAACTCGAAGCTGACCAGGAACTAATCTCAGTTGAAATGCTGGGTGATGGCATTGCCAAAATTTCCATTGATCGCCCCGAAGCCCTAAATGCCCTCAACATTGATGTGTTGATTTCATTGCGGGACGCAGTGATTGATTGCGCCGAGTCGGATGATGTGGCGGTGGTGGTGATTACCGGCAGCGGAGACAAGGCTTTCGTGGCCGGTGCGGACATTGCCGAAATGGCCGACATGACTCCGCTGGAGGCACGTGACTTCAGCCACCTTGGCCAGGACACTTTTTCCACCATTGACGCCAGCCCCAAGCCGGTGATCGCGATGATTAACGGATTCGCGCTTGGT
>NVRO01000116.1 GCA_002400895.1 Planctomycetota bacterium | reverse complement strand
GTCAGATGAGGCGTGGTGGTCAACGCGGCCAACGCGACAGTCAGATGAGGCGTGGTGGTCAACGCGGCCAACGCGACAGTCAGATGAGGCGTGGTGGTCAACGCGGCCAACACGACAGTCAGATGAGGCGTAGTGGTCAACGCGGCCAAAACGACCGCAAAATGATGCACCGCAACCAGCGGAGCCGCGGTGGTAATCAAGGCCAGCCTGGCCGTAGATTCCTCCGATAGAGCTTGTTCTCATTGAAAAGCGCCGACCTCCGCAAGGAAGCCGGCGTTTTTCGTTTTGGAGCAGAGACCAGGCTTCTCCAAACCGCGGTTTAGCAGTAAATCAAATCGGCTATTCGACTTCCCAAGTTTCGCCAGCATTGAGCAAGCTGTCGAGTGTTCCTTCCCCCAACTGTTCGCGCGCCGCAGCAATCTGAGCATGAATGTCCGCTTCCAGAATCGGGGCATCAATTTGGCGGAAAATCCCCATCGGTACCGGCATGTCACCAGTTTCACCGCCCTGGCATAAGCGGTAACCATTGGCTCCGGTAGCGCCGGATGGATCCCAAATGTCAGCTTCCTCGGGGGAACAAAGTTCAATGCTCCCGGGGATCATTTTCAGGCCCTTGTCCCGATCCTTCCCGTACACCATCGGCTTACCAGGGAGTAAATCAATCTGGCGGTCATCACGGATGTCCCGGGCAGTAATGTGCTCGAATGCCTTGTCATTAAAAATGACACAGTTTTGCAATACCTCGACAACAGAAAATCCTTGATGCGCATGCGCCGCTTCAAATATTTCCTTCATGTGCTTGGGCTGGGTGTCGACGGTGCGCGCGACAAAAGTGGCACCGGCCCCGAGCAACAAACTGATCGGGTTGAAGGGGTTGTCCAAAGAACCAAAAGGGGTTGAAGGGGACTTATGTTCCCGCTCGGTGGTCGGCGAGTACTGGCCCTTGGTCAAACCGTAAATCCGGTTGTTGAATAGCACCACCACCAGGTTCAGGTTACGGCGGGCGGCATGAATGATGTGGTTGCCACCAATTGAAAGGGCATCACCATCACCGGTCCCAATCCAGACATCCAAATCGGGGTTGGAACATTTAACCCCGGAGGCAATTGCCGGAGCACGCCCATGAATGCCATGGAATCCGAAAGAATCGATGTAGTAGGGAAGTCGGCTCGAGCAGCCAATCCCGGCAACCACCACGATATTTTCTTTTTTCACTCCCAGCGAAGCCATTACTCCCTGAATCGAGGAGAGCATGGCGTAGTCCCCGCAGCCAGGGCACCAACGTATTTCCTGGTCGGAGACGAAGTCCTTTTTCTTGTAGGTCGGGGCTTCAACTGTCATTTTTCTTCTCCCAATCCGAGGATGGCTTTGATCTTATCGCCAATTTCACTAGTGGTAATGGGGCGACCCTGCACCTTGGAGAAGGTTTCGATTTCACGCAAATATTCGGAACGGAGTAAGCGTGCGAGCTGACCACGGTTCATCTCCGGAAGCAGAATCTTCTCGTAGCGATCCATGATTTCGCCGAGGTCGTTGGGCAAGGGCCAAATATTGCGCAAATGTAGTTGGGCAACACAAGTCCCATCGGCATTCGCCCGATCGACCGCGCCACGAATGGCACCGTAGGTAGACCCCCATCCGATAACCAGCAATTTGCCACTTTCGGCCCCTAAAACTTCCAGGGGTGGGTAAGAATTTGCAATCCCCATGACCTTTTTCTCACGCAAGCTGACCATCAATTCATGGTTCTCAGCTTCGTAACAAACATTGCCGGTGACGTCCTCTTTTTCAAGACCACCAATCCGGTGTTCCAGGCCAGGGGTTCCCGGAATTGCCCAGGGACGCGCCAGGGTTTCAGGGTCCCGTTTATATGGCTGAAAAGTTTCAGGGTCAGTATGGAAAGTGACTGGGAACCGTTCCAGTTCTTCTTCGCGCGGAATCCGGAATGGTTCGGAACCATTGGCGATGGCGCCATCTGACAACAGGATGACCGGGGTCATGTAGGTGATTGCCATGCGGCAAGCTTCTATCGCGGTCATGAAGCAATCACCGGGAGACTGGGCTGCGATAACCGGAATCGGGCACTCTCCGTGGCGGCCAAAGAGAGCCTGCAACAGGTCGGACTGCTCGGTCTTGGTGGGAAGTCCGGTGGATGGCCCACCGCGCTGAACATCGATGACCACCAATGGCAATTCTGTTATCACCGCCAATCCCAAAGCCTCGCCCTTGAGCGCAAGACCCGGTCCGGAGGTGGTAGTAAGCGCCAAAGAGCCGGCGAAGGATGCGCCGATTGCTGCACAGATGCCGGCGATTTCGTCTTCCGCCTGAAAGGTGACTACTCCGAAGTTTTTGTACCTCGCCAAGGCATGCAAAATGTCCGAGGCCGGAGTAATCGGGTAAGAGCCCAAAAAGAGTGGCAAATTGCTAAGCCGCGAAGCCGCGACCAAACCGAGGGCAATCGCCGAATTGCCCATCATGTTGCGATAGGTCCCACGTTCCATCGGCGCCGCAGGAACTTTATACTGGTTTTGAAACAGTTCGGAGTTCTCGGCAATGGCGTGGCCAGCTTTCAGAGCTGCCAGGTTTGCGGCCAGGATATCAGGCTTCTTGGCAAACTTTTTCTTCAACCAATTTTCGGTATTGGTCAAAGGTCTGGAGTAAACCCAGTACAACATGCCCAGTGCCAACAAATTTTTGGAGCGCAGGGCATCCTTTTTGCTCAGCCCACTGTCAGCTGTGGCATGGAGAGTCGCTTCGTTGAARTCAAGTGCAACCACCTGATAACCATCTTGCAATTCAGCGTCATCGAGCGGGTTGGATTCATACTTGGCCTTCTTCAAATCCTTGTCATTAAAATTGCCGGTATTGACCAATAGCATCCCACCAGGCTTCAAATCGGCAATATTCACTTTGAGCGCAGCCGGATTCATTGCCACCAACACGTCCGGTGCGTCACCAGGGGTATGAATATCTCTTGATGAAAAGCGGACTTGAAAGCCGGATACCCCGAACAAGGTGCCAACTGGGGCGCGAATCTCCGCCGGAAAGTCGGGGAAAGTGGCAAGRTCATTACCCATTGATGCCGAAGTGTTGGTGAACTGGGTTCCAGTAAGTTGCATTCCATCACCGGAATCTCCGGCGAATCGGATTACAACTTCCTCTAAACTATCTAGAGACTGGTCTTTTTCGACAGTGGTAGTCATGCCCTTGTGGGGTACTCGTGGTGTTCTATTTATCCGTAGGTTACGGACAAATTGACCGCTTATTCTAAGCCTTAGAGGGAGATTTTGTATAGCTGATGGTGTTTTTTTGCACTGGGAACTCCAACTTGAGCCTTGCGCCACCACCATTGGAGCCGTTGGTGCCTAGTAAACGACCACCGAAAGCATCCATTGCCGCAGCCACGGAATGGAGTCCGAGACCCCGAACTTCATCTCCATCATGGGTGCTATGAAAGGCCTTGGTGAGATCACCAATCCGACCTTCGGGAAGCCCGACTCCGCTATCGGAAACTTCCAGCCAAATCGCATCGTCATCACCCCCCCAGCTCAAACAAATCTCGTTTACGGGGTCGTTGGTGGCGTTTGCGGCTACTGCATCACGTGCGTTCCATAACAAATTCAAAATTGCTCGTTCCAGACGCGCAGCCTCGGCAACCACCATAAGCTCTTTACCCGGAAGAACCTCCAACCGTACGCGGCGGTCAAGATTGGTTTCAAAAACCCTCGCGGCGATAACCGCGATGGCCCCCAAGTCGACCTCCACTACTTGTTGCTCACCATCTCTGGCCTGGATCAACATTTCTTCGCAAAGGGCAGAGGCGCGGCCGGCAGCAGTGGCAATAGCATTCAAACTTGCCATCAACTCAGGGTCACCATCCGTAGCATGGCCTCCTGCCTGCAAATCGGCATGGCCAATCACAGTGGCAAGTAGATTACGCAGGTCGTGAGCGAAATGCGCCAGTTCCTCGTCGGCTCGGTATTCCATCAATCCTCAGGCTTTAATTCC
>NVRO01000115.1 GCA_002400895.1 Planctomycetota bacterium | reverse complement strand
AAGCCCGTGGTGGCGGCCATCAGCGGCGATTGCCTTGACCAGGGCCTGGAGTTGGCTTTGGCCTGTCACCTGCGGGTGGCTTCAAGCAAGGCCAAGCTGGGACTGCCGGAAACCAGTCTCGGCCTGATTCCTGGTTTCGGTGGCACTCAGCGCCTGGTTCGCCTGGTTGGTGCGGGCATTGCTCGCGAGTGGATTCTCAGTGCTGATACTTATTCGGCCGAGGAAGCTTACCGAATCGGGTTGCTTAACCGCCTGGTCGAGCCTGAAGAACTTGAGGAAGAAACTCTCAAGCTGGCGCGGACAATCGCATCCCGCGGTGCAGTTGCATTGAAAACTGCCAACGAAGTCATTCGTTTCGGCCTTGAAGTTGGCCAATCCGCAGGCGAAGCCGCCGAGGCCGATAATTTCGGTCTCTTGTTCTCGAATGAAGAAGCGCGTGAGGGGCTCAAGGCCTTCACTGAAAAGCGCAAGCCGAACTGGTAACAATGTCCATTGGCTGAGTCGTCAGCCCACCTACTTTCCATGCAAAAAGACCTCGTGATTGTCGGCGGTGCACGCACCGCAATGGCTGAATACGTCGGTAGCCCCGGCTACGGTTTATTCAAGAACACTTCTGCCCTCGAACTCGGCGCAGTTGCCGCCAAGGGTGCGCTGCACCGCTCCGGGGTGGCGCCCGAGCAGATTGACCATGTGGTAATCGGCAACGCGCTGCAAACCAGTGCCGATGCACTTTACGGTGCACGTCATGTCGGTTTGAAGGCTGGTATCCCGATTGAAGTTCCGGCCCTGACCGTCAATCGTCTTTGTGGTTCCGGGATTCAGGCGGTGGTCAGTGGTGCTCAGCAGATTATTTGTGGCGATGCCGAAGTGGTGCTCGCCGGCGGCATGGAAAACATGTCCCAAGCACCTCATGTAATCCGCGACGCGCGCGAAGGCATGCGCTTTGGACGACCCCCACAAATCGAGGATTCCCTGTTCGCCAGTTTGATGGACACCCATTGTGGTTTCTACATGGCGGAAACTGCCGAGAACTTGGCCAAGGAATACGGCATTACTCGTGAAGCTCAGGATGAGTTTGCTCTGCGCTCCCACCAACTAGGTGCGGCTGCGGTTCAGAAAGGCCTTTTTGCCGATGAGATTGTGCCGGTGACGGTAAAGAAGGGACGCCAGGAAATCGTGGTCGATACCGATGACCACATCAAGCCCGACTCGACTCTCGAGGGATTGAGCAAACTTCGTGCCGCCTTTGGCAAGGAAGGCACCGTGACCGCTGGTAATGCTTCCGGTATCGTCGATGGCGCTGCGGTAATAATCATCACCACCGCCGACCGCGCCGCTGCCGAAGGTTGGAAAGTGTGCGCCACCATTCGTTCCTGGGGAATCTGCGGAGTTGCGCCCGAGACCATGGGATTTGGCCCAGTACCGAGCATTCAACTGGCTTGTGACAAGGCCGGCATCAAGGTCGGCGATATCGACTACTTCGAAATCAACGAAGCTTTCGCTGCTCAATACCTCGCTTGTGAAAAGGCGCTCGAATTGGATCGCGACAAGTGCAATGTCAATGGCGGCGCCCTTGCCATCGGCCACCCGCTCGGCGCTACCGGAACCCGTTTGTTGATTACCCTCTGTAATCAACTGGAACGGGAAGACAAGCATCTCGGAATGGCCTCGGCGTGCATCGGCGGCGGTCAGGGGATTGCGATGCTGATTGAGCGCTGAGGCAATGGTTACTGACTTGCCGGCAGTTTGCGGCGTAGCATCAGAATGAGTTCGTAGTTCTTGAACTCTCTCTTGCCCTGGCACCAGCGCCGCAGGCCGATCCACGGGGAAGATTCTTCCCATAGCAACTCGAAGTCACCCTCAACCAACGCCAGGGTGCTGTCACGACTGAAATTATGGGGGTGCGCAGGGTCACGTTTCTCGTCCTCATCGTTCAGCTCCACCGTCAAGATGAAATAGCCGCCGGGCTCCAGTACCCGTGCAATTTCGGCAACAACTCGGGTTGGATTGGAGGTGTGGTCGAGGACATTCGAGCAAAAAACAAAGTTGAAGTTGGCATCTGGAAAAGGGATGTCCTCACCATGGGCTTGGCTAACTGCAATCCCCTCAGGGTAGTCGTAAAGTTGTCGGTAACTGTCAGCGAGCGGATCGATTCCGTGGCGTTTGCCGGGGAGAAAATGTAGCACAGTTGAAATTCCGCAACCGACATCAAGAACCTTGGATTCCTCCGAAATAGGGGCAGTATCGACTATTTTGCTCAGATGACGCTGTTGTTGCCAATAGTCCAGGACCTGGTCCGGCGCGGAAGCAAACTCCCTCGCCCACTGGGTTTGAAAATGGAGTTCTGCACTTTCCTTGAGGTCCCCAAGGTTAAGTAGCTTTCTGACAAGACTGAACATGCCCATTATTACTTTTTCTAGCTTTGTACCTCGAACTGGCGAGTACTGGCTGAGGTAATCATACTGAGGACCAGCAGCCCTTTGTGTCAAGATTACTCCAGATGGGATAAAGTGTTAGCTTGACGTTGCCCCAAATCACCTTGCGATTACTCGGCATGCTCCTGGTTTGCCTGTGCTGCGCCTGCGTTTCGCCTGAGGACGCGCGCAGCGGAGCAGACCGGGCGGCCTACGCATTGTTGGAGCAGCGCCGCGAGGAATTGTTCGGGGCTTCCGGTGAGTTTCGTATTGACCCGCCGACAGACAGCCTGCGACAGCGTTTGGTACGCGAGGAAATCAGCAGCCTTCCGGGACTCAACCTGGTGGATTGCCTGGAGATTTCTGCGGAAAACAGTCGAGACTATCAGTCACGCAAGGAGCAGCTTTACAGTTCTGCCCTTGCACTTACCCTGGAGCAGTGGAACTACGGCATCCTGTTCGATTTCGGTGCTGATGCCAGCCGTAGCGGCAGTGAGGGTTCCGACCAGCAAAATGACTCGGTTGACTTCGGATTGGGCATGAATAAGTTGTTGGGTAGTGGCGCGAATGTGGTTGCCAGCGTTGGTCGCAGTCTGTTTCGAGTGGTTAACGATGGCGATGGCTGGACTTCCTTGCGTGAAGCATCATTCAGTATTACTCAGCCCTTGCTCGGAGGCTCGGCTCGCGAGGTAATACGTGAACCCTTGACTCAAGCCGAGCGCGACCTGGTATATCAGGTGCGTAGTTTCGAACGCTATCGAAGCACCTTTGCTCTTGATGTTGCCGCCCGCTACTTCCAGCTGATTGAAACCATGGATACGGTCGGCAACGAGGAGGCCAACTTCGAGGGCTTGATTCTGCTCAGCCTGCGAAACCAWGCCCTCGCCGAAGCTGGCCAGTTGAGTGATATCGAGGCCGACGAAGCCCGCCAGGATGAACTGGAATCTGAAAACCGACTACTGGACCTGCGCGAGAGTCTCGACCGGCAGTTGGATAATTTCAAGTTGTACCTTGGTCTGCCGGTGGAGATAGAGCTTGGTCTGGTCAGGTCAAGCATGGACGAATCACAACAAGCCGAACAGTCCTTRTTGGACCTTGATGAAGAGCATGCCWTTGCCATCGCCATCGACAATCGGCTCGATTACCTCAACACTGCAGATGCGGTGTTGGATGCAGAGCGCAAAGTCAGGGTTGCCGAGGAGGCCTTGAAGCTGGGCTTGGACCTGGATGTCAGTGCGGTCAACACCGGTGCCAATCGGACCTCCTGGTCGGCAGGGTTTTCTTTTGACCTGCCAATCGACCGCATACCCGAGCGCAACGCCTATCGCAACAGTTTGATTGCGCTTGAAGTTGCTCGCCGTGCCCAACAGGAAATGTCCGACACGCTGCGCGCAGACTTGCGCAATGAAATGCGCCAACTGGGAAACACCAGAATAAGTTATCAAATCCAGCTGAATGCGGTTGAACTGGCCCGCCAACGGGTTGAGAGTACCGAGCTGAGCTTGTCTGCCGGACGTTCTGATACCCGTGCCGCGCTCGATGCACGGCGGTCCCTGGTCAGCGCGCAAAACTCTGCAACCTCCGCACTGGTCGATCATCTGCTGGCGCGGCTCTC
>NVRO01000114.1 GCA_002400895.1 Planctomycetota bacterium | reverse complement strand
TGAACGGCCATTCTGTTGGATTTCAATTAGACGTGCCAACAGACGTGCGACAACCTCGGGATTAGAAGTCCAAAGATTTTCACTTTCGCCAGGATCATCACCAAGGTGATAGAGCTGCCCAGACGGCTCCCCCTCAGGAGGATCAAAGTTGACCGGTCTGGTAAACCCCCCAGATCCACGTTGGCTAATCAACTTCCACGGGCCCTGGCGAATTGCATACATACCGTTACCGGAATGATGGACCAGCGAGTCTCTTACCGGTCTCTCGGAACGTGCGCCGAGAAAGTGGGATGAGTAGTCGAATGAGTCTTCGCCACCAACTGATGGGCTCTCGCCGGTGAGGTTGGCAACAGTTTGATACAAGTCGGTGAGGCAAATTAGTTCCGAACTCGTCACACCCGCCGGAATCCGCCCGGGCCAACGCACGATGAAAGGTATGCGATGGCCTCCTTCGTGGATGTCAGCCTTTTGACCACGCCATCCATTGTTGGCATCATGACCGTACTGCTCAATATCGGAGGAGAGCCAATGTGCCCCGTTGTCACTGGTAACAATCAACAGGGTGTTGTCAGCCATACCGTTAGCCTCGAGGGCAGTGAAAACGCGACCGACAACTCCATCTACTTGAGCAACAAAATCTCCGTAGTGGGAAACCGGAGTCGTTCCTGCCCATTCCGCAGTCGGCACCCATGGTGTATGCGGAGCGCTAAGCGGGAAGTAAAGGAACAATGGTTGGCTTGCACCTTGCGCGGCATGATCGTTAATGCGCTGCAAAGCCTCGTCAACAAGGCGCGGCAATACCTGCTGCATTTCCCAACCTGAAGCTGCACGGCCACTCCGCCAAAATCCATCGCCGCCGTGGCGACGGTGAGCACTACCATCAATCCTAGTACTTGGTGAATGCTCGACCTCATCGTCAACAACAAACACATACGGCTCCATATCGAGCGAGGCAGGGATTACAAAACAGTTATCAAAGCCGGCTGCGAGTGGCCCGGGAGACAATGATTGAGAATAATCAACGGGCTCGGAATCTCCAAGACCGAGGTGCCACTTTCCGACAACCTGAGTCGACCAGCCCCGCTCGGCAAGAAGAGTTGCAATGGTGGGACGCCCGGGCTCTATCAGGGCTCGAGAGCTTCCATTGAGCACCCAGGATTTGAGGCGTGTGCGCCAGGCGTAGCGTCCGGTAAGCAAGCCATAACGGGTCGGGGTACAGACCGCAGCAGGCGAGTGGGCATCGGTGAAACGCATCCCCTCAGCCGCAATACGGTCCATTTGCGGAGTGAGAATCCTCGAGTTCGAGTTGTAACAGCCCAAGTCTCCTTGACCCAAATCATCGGCAAGAATCAAGACGATGTGTGGCCTGCGCAGATTATTATCGGGTGCTGGACGTGAGCATGATGCGATCAGAACCAACGGGAAAAGGATGAATCGAAACATCGACATACAGCGTAGCTCCTTTCGACACCAAAAGTTATCGAACTACTGAATGTCAAGTAGCACAGCGTCACTCAGGTCGGCGAAATCTCCGTTTCCATCAAAGGTAACGGCCAAAAAGAAAATAGACTCCCCTGAAAATGCACTTGGAATGGTCAGTGGCACTGTTGAACCAGTGCCATCTAATCCAATCACACCGCCAAATGGGGCAAGACTACGGGTTGCCTTAAGCAAGAAGTCGTAAGTCAATCCCAAATTACGGCTATCTGGTAATACCAAATTACCGCGTGAAGCAGAGGCGACGACTTGAAAAACTTCACCGGGAGAAAATCCACTCAATGAGATTGTCCCTGGGGTACCCGCAACTAAATTTGTTCCTGAAACTTGATGTGGCCTGTATCCACCACAAAAGACCTCATCAACTCCACTATCGTTTGAAATCCAAAGTGCGAGGAAATTGTCATATAGGTCATTCCACGTAATGCGTACATTTCGAACATCGCCAGTATTTGCAGAAACAACGAAAGTGTTTGACCAAACGCCATTGCGCAAGAAACACGAAGAAAAAGTCCTCCCACTAAATTGAGACCAAGCCACAGCAAAAGACTCACCGGCGAATTCGCCGGCGATGCGGGGGGCACCAGCACCTGTCGTACTATTCGAACAAAGATGGTCGGCTATAAAAATACCGGACACAAAGTCAGCGTAGGAACTGTAGACCTCGTTTTGCCCTGAGCGATTGTCCTGCCAAGCCACGGCAACAGTTGAGTCCTCCACCAGAACAACTCCGTTATCGACATCGTGACCAAGGACTGCATTATCGTATTGCCCAACTTTAAAGTCCCCGGTCCAGCTAACTCCCAAATCCAAGGACAAATTCACCCGAAGTTGTTCGGAAATGCTGCCTAGATTGTCGGCATGAAAGAGAACTGCAAGATAGTTATCGTCGACGGACAACTCAACGCCGTCATCCGCATCTCCACCTAATGCATTCAAATTGGGGCTCACACTAATATCTTGAGAAACAAATTGTCCTCTTTTTACATCAAATACCCCAAGCCAAACGCTGTCGTCAACACCATTAATGAAGTTGTCACGCCAAGCGATATAGGCAAAGTCATTACTGCAAACAAGGGCAATGTCATCAATATCTGCGGTGCCATTGTGAGAAGTAACACTCTCGGCAGGAGCCCAAGTAGCACCGCCATCATTGGACCAAGTTATAAACAGCCTCTCGTTGCCATCATCAGTGGAAATCAATGCAGCCAAATCATTTCCACTTGATGCAAGCCGGTAATTTCTGACAATATTATTCCCGCTGGCAAAACCATCATCCAAACGAATATTTGTCGGACTCCAACTTAGCCCTCCATCCAGGGAGGAAGTGAAGTACAGGTCGGATCCGGGGCCATTTCGTTGATCCAACCAGGCTGCATATATTTTGTTCCCATCAACTTGCAATGAATGCTTATGGGTTTCCTTTACCGCTCCGGTGGTATCGTCATCGAGCCTCACTGGTGGTGACCACTGCAAACCCCGTCCATCGGACAACCTTAACCAAACAGTTTCGTTCCCGCTATCTCTGAACATCAGCGCGGAGGTGTCGGCATTCTCTGACGCGATGCTGATTCCGGTKGGAGGACCTTGTATTCCAGCCGAAACAATTTGCATTTCACGTGCTTGTTGTGCACATAAACTACTTCCCAGAAATATGACGGCAAGGGTGGAATTAGTGAATTTCATGGACAATGGGGCTYATTTAGGGAGGTGYTTTCCAGAAAAAACACCAATCGATAATACCCCTTAATCATTGTTGATAGGTCATAATATTTCCCTCTGGCAACCGACGGAAATGGCTCCCGTGGAAATCTCATCCAACCGTATTGTCAAGGCAAGATTTGCACTGCAACAGCATTTGAAACAAAGTTCCATTGGTCGGTAAGCGCAAATGCGAACCAGGCGGTGACTCCGGCGTAGGCAGAGGAAATAGGRCCAAGAGTGT
Source organism: Planctomycetota bacterium (assembly GCA_002400895.1). Next base: position 587 of record NVRO01000114.1, on the reverse strand, counting down.
CGATTACTGCTATTGCCGAGCCGGATGCGTCCAGACTTCCCCGGAAGTCGACAAAGCCCGCACTGTTCGTATTCCTAATTACATAATCGGAAAAAAAGTCCCAATTAAGAGGAWTWRWCAATMYRWWMKMKGYMGTNASCGGGAGTTGTGCCACTAAAGGATGCTCCCACCCAATATGGTCGTCCGGCACGCTCAGTACCTGCAACCAGGGATAGTTCGATACGGCCTCCGGAGGCGGCAGAGAACTCAGCATCCCCTGGCCACAACCAACGTTGGTAGCGACGGGTCTTGAAAATCTTGCCGCCGGTTGGGTTATTCCAATCCCACACCACGCTACCCCCAGAATCTACTTCAAGAACATAGCCGAAAGGACCTTTGGTAATGAGAGTATTACCGTTTTCAAGACGTTGTGCACCGGAAAGACCGGGAGCATAAAAGGCCGTCGGCGGAGAGTCGAACCAACTCCAGACCGGAGCTGATGGCCCGAAGGCAGCACCAGCTGCCAGCGAATAATTACCGAAGGCATCCACCGGAGGGACAAGTTCATCTACCGATGACCAAGCACCAGTGGGACGGACATTACCATT
>NVRO01000113.1 GCA_002400895.1 Planctomycetota bacterium | reverse complement strand
GATGCCTGTATTATCTACATTCATCAAGGGCTTTTGTGGGATAAAAATACCCGTTTTGGGCTATGCTTAATCCCATGTGGTTACTGGGTTTAAGCCATATTTTGGCGGATAATTTAACAAAGTAGAGTTAGGATACGTTTTCTTTTTCGRTATTTGGTTTGAAAATTCAAAACTGTTCATGTGATGGTGGTTAATACGATTGCTACCTGTATAGCACCATTCAAAAATGATATCTACAGAAAAGTGCAGGTTTTMTGCACAGGCATTGTGAAATTGTTTGGTGTCAGTGGTTCTGGCTGGCTTCGATGATGACTAGGAGCTCAGCATTAGGATGGATGAAGGTAGCGTGTTGTTTGAGCCAGTGGTAGCGACCACGGCTTACTGGGCCGAGTGGTAGCCACTTTTCGGCGATGACGCGGGTGTGGAAGTTTAAGGTTTGAAGCTGGGTTCTGGTTTTTTCGATGTCTGCCAGAGAAGATTGCACCATTATAAAGCGGCCATTGGATGTAATGTGATTGGGTAGTCCTTGAATGATACGGTCAATGATGATCCGTCCGTCTTCTCCGGCATTGAAGGCAGTCTCGATGATATCTTGCGTTTCCCAGTTCGGAGGGGTTGGCACATATGGCGGGTTAGCAACAATAAGGTCAAAGCGTTGGTCTTTGACGGATTCATATAAATCACCCTGTTGAATTTGGATATTCCAGATACCATTAATTTTAGCATTGTGCTTGGCATTGGCAACGGCATAGGGGTTGAAGTCGGTGGCATAGACCTTTTTGGCTACTGGCGAGAGATGCAAGGAAATTATTCCACAGCCGGCGCAGAGTTCTAAAGCGATATCTTCCGGCTTGGGCAGGGCAAAATCGATCAAAAAAAAAGTATCGGTCTGGGGTTTATAGACATGAGGAAACAACTCGATTTTTAAGTCCAAAAAATCACGTCCAATCTTTGTCAAGTTTCCACTTGCTTGAGGCTTCTCAAACAACTTGCACGTCCACCTTGGTTTCTGACGACGGCAGTAGGCGAATGCAGTGATAACAGAGTCCTTGGAGAATATGGGGCTGCCGTCTTGAGGTCAAGAGCAAATGCTCAATGGCTTCGTTGGTGTATGTTATCTTCCCTTTAACCGGATGAGTGATGAGTTCGATAGCGGCTTCCCTCTCCAACTGCCCCAAGTGAATCGGAGTAAAAATGCTGTAAAATGGTAAAGCCGAATCGGAAAATTGGAGCGTACCCGCGACAATAAAGACCAGGTCAGGATTGTGTTGTGATACCCCGCGAAGCAAACTGTAAAGAGAATTATCCGCCAAGTTCTTGAGCGCGGCAATCTCATCAAGGATGCAGATGATTTTGACACTCGCGGACTTGCGCCGTTTCCTAAAGTGCGAGAGTAAGTTTTCCACATCGGAAAGGAAGCCCCTGAACATATCTGGGGTTCGGGAGGCCGTTGAGACGCTGAAGAATGGTGTCTGCAATTCGATGTCGAGTTGACGAAACAGTTTATGGTCAAGACGCTGACCCGCTCGTGAAAACATGACCCCAAGATTTTTCTTACCCAACATCTCAAATATCGCCTGCCCGAGTTCAGCAATGAAGGTTTGCAGAAATTGCACATTGTTCTGCATCAACTCCAAGTCCAGATAAAAGGTCAAATGCCCATCTTGCAAAAGGTAATAAGGCAATTGATACAGGAGCGAAGTTTTGCCGATACGACGCTTGCCAATGAGGGCTATATCTCGCTTCGTTACGGCATCGGTTGCCACATCGGCGCGAATCCGTTCGATGATCGCTTCTCTGCCAAAGAATAACTGTGGGTGTTGAATCGGAAAGCCAAAGACGTAGGGATTAAAGTGCTCTGACGCTTGTCGAGTCGTGGATTTGGGTTGAGTTTGGGCGAACTTAAGATAAGCCACAAGGGCTTCGCTGACCGTATGTGTGACATAGATAGTGGCATAACTCTTTGGCCAGCCTCCGTTGGGCGCCTGTTGCTCAAGAAGATGCTGGACCAAGAACCGTATGCGCTCATCAAGTTGAGAAAGTTCATCGTCTTTGAAATATTCCCTAGCTCTAATCAGGGCTAACAGAACATTGGCTGATACTGAATAGTTTTCGTAGTCAATTGCGAGTTGAGGCGGTTTGTCTGGTTCAATAATTTTTAGATGCCCCAGTTGGGTTATATCGGAAAGTGAGGCCGATAAAAGATAATGGGTGGCGCGGGATAGAGTGCCTCTAGCTTTCGGACTCTTGCTCTCGCTCAAAGCAATGGAGGCATAGGCGGTTGAGGCGACATCTGACGCATCACTCTGGCTATGGGCAGGAAAACTCCCATCACTAAGCTGGGTTCGAATCAGCCAATTAATACCCATCTCAATCGCTTTTTGAGCTTCTGGCGCTTTGACCACTCGCAGGGATTCGATTGCCATATAGGTAAAGTACGGATAGAGCGGACGACTTGTCCGCAATTCTCCCCAACTCCATCCCCCCTCTTTCCCTTGATTTTCAACAAGCCAATCAACGGCGCGGCGCACCAACTGCAGAGTCGATTCTGGCATCGTGGCGTTTTCACTGGCATAAAATGCCTGGAGCATCAAGAGCACAAAGCTAGCGGAATCAATCGATTGGTGAGGGTAATTGGAAGGATAATAGGGACTGCGGAGAAAGCCGTATTTACCCACCTCCCTGATTAATTGCCGACAATCTTGCTCTATCCATTGATTTTTCCATCTGACCTGTAGAATCTCCGAATCGATGAGAACCAAGCTCCGCCAGGCTTCTGCCGTATTCAAAATCCCCTGCCCTTTGTAGACCATGTCCTGCCACTGCCCCTTTTCCTTCCGAATCGAATAAAGCCACTCGCCGGCGCGTCTCAAGGCGGTTTGAATGTCAGATGATAAGGTCATATCACCGCAGTATAGCACAGTCGGCGAACGAAACAAGCCAACCGATTATCTACCTGACCATAAGCGTCACACTATCACTGAGAGATCGAAATTTGGCAGTAATGGTCACCTGTCCTGGCTTCTTGAAGGTGACTAAGACAGCTGACTTATCGTCATCAAATATCTCGACAACTGCAATTGCTTTATTCGATGATTCCCAGCTGATGTCTCGATAAACCTCAAATCCACTCAAGGAATCCAGAACCACACCCGCATCGTTGTAGGCAATCACGCCGAGGAATTCACGAGTGCCTGCTGTGAGGCGAGTCGGCAACAACAAGGTGCTAATACATTGGCGGTGTACTCATCGTTACCACACGCCAAAAAAAGCACACTCCCAACGACCACCAACAAAAGCGGAACCCATTTCTCACATAATCTGTCCGTACATCTTTGCAACATGACTGACTCCGTTACAAGCCCAACTCTTCAAAATAAGCGTTTAAGAACATCAAGATTTTGTTGTTGGCATTGTTGACATTCCGACCATGAGCRAGGGCAAAGGCCGTGTTATCATACGAGTTTTTCACTTAGCCTGTTTTCAACAGCTTTGAATACTGGGTTTGAGACCTTTTCTCAACCCAAAATAGCCGTAAATAGCCGTTTTTGAACCGAAAATCATTGCATTCAAAAAAGAGGATCCAATATTGAAGCGGTCTAATAAGATCCGAAGGGGTGTTGAAAACAGGCTTAGCTACCTCAGATCGCGTTGAATCCGTAAATATGCGGGTTTGAGAACAGGAATTCAGCTTGGGAAACACGGATTATGACTGAATTGCTACCCTAACTGAAAGGGTCGTAATAATCAGATCCCATTTTTTATGAACGTACATTACGGATTTCCTCCATGAAACCAGGTTTGACAATACGTTTAACAGGGCAACAATCAATGCCTTCATGGGCCTCCTCTCCTTTCAGAATTTGACAATTAACGGACTTTTCTCCAGTTGAGCAAAGGCTTTTCGACGGGGTTCATCGGTCATCTGGGCGTAAATAAGGGTGGACTGGATGTTTCTGTGTCCGAGATGGTCTTGGACTACCTCAATCGAAAACCCCGCTCCCAACATATGCGTGGCTATCGAGTGACGAAGAGAATGGACACTGTAACCGCTAATGCCAACACGATTAGCGTAGTGCAAAAACAGTTGGCCGAT
>NVRO01000112.1 GCA_002400895.1 Planctomycetota bacterium | reverse complement strand
GCCGAACCCCCGGCTTTACCGAAATTGCCCAGGGCGCGGTCACTCCTATGGCCCTGACCAAGCTCTTGGACGGCATCTACGCTGCCGCTGAGGACGAGCGAATCACGGGTATATTCATGCACGGTGCTCCCGGCGAAACTGGCTGGGCGTCTTCACGCGAGATCAGAAAAGCCCTGCTCGATTTCCGCGACCACGGTAAACAAATCTACGCCTGGTTCCGAGATTTCGATGAGCGCACCTATTACTTCGGTTCAACCGCCAACAATTTATGGGCAGCGCCGTTCGGCAGCTTTTCTTACGACGGGTTCGCTGCAGAGATTTCCTATTACGCAAAGTTGTTGGAAAAAATCGGGGTCCAGGTCCAGGTAAGCCGCGTCGGTAAATATAAATCCGCGGTTGAACCCTTCCTGCTCGAAGAAATGAGTGATGCCAACCGCGAGCAAATCGCCAACCTCCTGGGTGATTTGTTTGACGTTTGCCTTGCAGATTCGGCGGCGGCGCGCGGCATCGAGGAAAGTCACTTGCGGGAAATCACCGAGACCGTAGGCATAATCAAGGTCGACGAGGCTGCTTCCCGTGGCCTGATTGACGAAGTCCTTTACTTTGACCAGGTACTGGAAAAACTGAATCTGATTTCCCCTGACGGCGACAACTTTGCGCAAATCACACTCTCTTCCTACGCTGCCACACTGGAAGCGCCTGAAGTAGACGATAGCGGAGGTGTTGTTGCCCTGGTTTATGCCGAGGGTGAAATTTACGACGGCAAAGGTGACGATGGAGTAGCCGGCGACACCATTGCTCGAGCCTTGCGCGAACTCCGCCAGGATGAAGATGTGGATGCGGTAGTAATGCGCGTTAACAGTCCTGGGGGCTCGGCTGCCGCCTCGGAATTCATATTGCGCGAGGTCGAATTGCTCCGTGCCGCCGGCAAACCCGTGGTGGTGAGCATGGGGGATGTCGCCGCCTCCGGTGGCTATTGGATATCAAGCCGCGCCGACCACATTCTGGTGCAACCCAACACCATCACCGGGTCGATTGGTGTATTCGGCATGTTCCCGGAGATTTCCGGCTTGCTCGATCTGGTCGGAGTAAACATCGAAACCGTCAAAACCGGCAAAGTCGCTGATGCCATGTCAATCAATCGACCGCTAAGCACGACCGAACTGGAAATCATCCAGACTTTCATTGACGAAATATACGTGGCTTTCATTGAACGGGTTGCCAGTGGCCGCGCAATGAGTCCAGAGGCTGTGCGTGAAATCGCCCAAGGGCGAGTCTGGTCCGGACGGGACGCCATCGAAATAGGCCTTGCCGATGGCTTCGGCTCCATTGATGAAGCAGCTGAGATTGCCGCAAGGCTGGCGGGCCTGGAAAATTGGAGCATGCGACTTCCAACGGTGGAAGAACCGGGCCTGGTTGATGTGGTGCTCTCGTCAATGCTTGAAGAAAGCGACGATGAAGGCTTGGCGCAACTCAAGCAAACTCTGAGGGTGCTTGATTACATTCCACGCCTCGGCTCCAGGCAGGGGATTTATGCAATGCTCCCCTACAACCTGGTAATCAAGTAGAAATTACCTCACTCCCAACAGCAATGCTTCCACCCGGGCAATTTCCCCCGGTGTCAGCGGCTGACGCATCTGTGATTCGAGCAGTTTGCGAACTTCGGGGAAGCGCCCTTGTTCGACCCACAGCTCAACCAGGTTGCCAACTGCGCTCATATATCCGGGATGTAGCTCAATCGCCCGCAAATAGGCCAGTTCCGCAGATGACGGGTCACCGCCCCAATCCAGGGCACAGCCAAGATTGAACTGATACCGCTCTGCTTGTGGAACAAGATTGGAGGCCTCGGTAAAACAGCGCGCGGCACGATCGAAATAAATTTCATTGGCGCCCTCTTCCGCCTGGTTCTGATTAAAGCCAATCCGAAACATGCACAGCCCGGACATATTCCACCATTCAGCTTGGCCGGGGTCTGCATCGAGTAGTCGCTCAAGCTGGGAAGCAGCTTCCGTGAAGCGACCTGCTCCGAACAGGGATTCCGCGCGCAGGACTTCGAGCTCATGGCTTAGCGGAGAGACCAAAATATGGGCATCAAGCAAGCGTGCTGCCTCGAACCCAAGGCCGGCAGCTTGAGCGCTTCGCGCCGCGGCGGCAAGAACAAGAGGGTCGCGGGGGGTTTCGATTAGTACTTCCTTGAACGCCTGGTGCGCTGCGGAGAAACGGTTTTGCGCCTGAAGTCCGAATGCCAGGGCGCAACGCCCACCAGTTGTATTGGAGCTTGGGTGGTTTTCCGCCCGCGCTACCGCGTCCCCGCTGTCGCCGCTCATCACCAGTGAATACCAGTGAAGCGCCGCAGCTTCGTTGCTGGCCGGAAACTCCTGCCGCAACCAATGCAGCAAAATGGTGGCGCTGCGCCAATCATCTTCGCGCATGCAATCTACAATTGCTCCAAACTGCTCGCTCAGGAGCAATCTTGGCTCAAGCGGATGAAGCGCCAAAGGTAGATACCCAAGAGCGAATTCCGGTAGCGTTGCTGGAGGCTCAACCTCTGGTGGAGGTGAAGCGGCGCACCCAACAAGCAATGACAGCACGAGCAACGAACAGATTCGCATTGATTCAATCATAGTGGTACTGGAGTTTGGATGTCACAAATGGATACAATCAAACCCATCCCCAACCGCGTGTCGTTTACGCGGTCATCCTTTACCTCTTGCAATGCCCAATCTACGTGCGGTCTTCGTTGACGCTGGCAACACTCTCTTTACCGAGAGACGCTCGCGTGCTGCCCTCTATGCGACTGTTGCCCGTGCTCACGGTGGGCACACCGACGAAGAACAAGCCGCTGACATTATGGGCCGAGCCTTCGCCGAAATCCCCTACTCCGCCGAGGGCAACTACCGCTATAGCACCAACTGGTTTGAAACCTTCAACCAGCACGTATTACTGAAATTGGGTGTATCCGAGGGTCGCTGGCAAGAGGCATCCACAAAGTTGCTTGCCCGCTTCGAGAGCCCTAAAACCTACCGGGTATTTAAGGAAGTTCCTGCGGTACTTGAAGAACTATCGAACCGGGGCATCACTGTTGGCGTTGTGTCTAACTGGTCGGAGAGGCTGCCGGTGCTACTCAAGGCGCTGGGCCTCACCGAACACATCAACTTCATTGTGACCAGCGCCGAGATGCGTTCCGAAAAACCTGCTGGCGAGATTTTCTCGCGTGCCCTGTTCCGTGCGGGTGTGGCGGCGGACGAGGCCCTGCATGTGGGCGACCACCACGACCGCGACGTTCGTGGCGCTATTGGTGCCGGATTGCGCGCCGCACTGGTGGATCGTTCCTCTACGGAGCCACGGATTACCAAGGAAGGTTTCCCGGTGCTGACCGACCTGCGCGGTATCCTGTCGCTGGTCGAGCAGCCCCAAGATGCCTCCCTCTCCTGAACCAACCAGCACCCCGACGCCACAAGATTCAMSTGRANNRGWRTTSGAGNNCNWYRAGCGTGCGGCTGACAACGCCGCGCTGCTTTGCTCCAACTTGTGCCAGCGCCACCTTGGCGACCGCCCYAACGTCGAACTATTGATTGCGGCATTTATTGCAAATGGCCACGTGCTCATAGAGGGCGCTCCCGGGCTTGGGAAAACCAGATTGGTGCGAAGCTTGGCCGGCCTGTTGGAACTMGACTTTGGACGCGTTCAATGCACTCCGGACTTGATGCCAACCGACATTACTGGTGGCGAAGTGCTTGAACAGGATGGAAGTTTCAGATTTTCCCGCGGCCCTATTTTCAAACAAGTCCTGCTTGCGGATGAAATCAACCGTGCCACCCCRCGCACYCAGTCGGCATTATTGGAGGCAATGGAAGARCGCCAAGTAACTTCCGGAGATACTTCGCATCCACTRCCATCGCCTTTCTTCATGGCCGCGACCCAGAACCCGATTGAACTCGAGGGAACTTATCCACTACCCGAAGCTCAGTTGGATCGTTTTATGTTCAAGGTGGAATTGCCACGTCCTGATGCCAGCACCCTGGTAGAGATTTTCCAGATGGCTGTCAACGACAGTACGGCCGATAATCCATCCACGGGCGGCTTTGCCCAAACCCTTGGCGGGGCAGAC
>NVRO01000111.1 GCA_002400895.1 Planctomycetota bacterium | reverse complement strand
TGGCATCAAGGCAAAGTACCTGCACTCAGATATTGACACCATCGAACGTGCCGAGTTGTTGCGTGATTTGCGCCTGGGTGTTTTCGATGTCATGATTGGAATCAACTTGCTGCGTGAAGGATTGGACCTTCCCGAAGTTCAGTTGGTTTTGGTGCTGGATGCCGACAGGGAAGGCTTTCTGCGTTCCACTACTTCGCTAATTCAGACTTGCGGCCGCGCCGCTCGCCATCTTAGAGGCGAAGTGGTTTTTTATGCTGACCGCATGACCTCTTCACTGAGTGCAGCCATTGAGGAAAGCAATCGTCGGCGGGAGATTCAACGTGCCTACAACCTTGAACATGGGGTGACCCCCCGACAGATTCGCAAGAAGATTGTCGGCCCGCTGGGAGAGGAGGTCGCAGAAGGTAGGGATATGCACGAGGAATTTACCGAACAGAAACAAATTCGTGGGCGTTTGGAACTGGTTAGAAAGGAAATGTTGGTGGCAGCCCGCGACCTCGATTTCGAAACTGCCATCAAGTTGCGTGATGAGTTGCGGCGGCTCGAAGCCCTCGAGCTGGAGTTTATCGGGTGAGCGGTGACCAGCTGTTTCAGGAGCAACTGCGCACCGCGCCGGCACGCCCCGGGTGCTATATGTTTCGTGGACAGGATGATGAAGTGCTTTATATCGGCAAGGCTCTCGACCTGCGCAAGCGGGTCCAGGTGTACCGCCGTGAGGGGGCTGATGGCAGAGCGCGTTTTGCAAGTTTGTTGGAAAAGGCACATTGCGCCGAGTTCTTCGTTACTGATAATGAACGCGAGGCGATTTTGCTTGAAGACGGCTTGGTCAAGCAACACCAGCCACCCATGAATATTTTATTGAAGGATGACAAGTCCTTTTTGCTGCTCAATATCGATACCACTCATCAGTGGCCACGGTTGTCCTTGTCGCGTCGACAGCGCCAGAACTCCGGCAAATTCTTTGGCCCGTATCCCTCGGCTACTGCCGCCCGGCGCACCAAGCGATTGTTGATGCAGGCCTTCGGAATCCGCGACTGTTCCGACCACACCATAAATAATCGGACCCGTGCTTGCCTCAAGTACTCCATCGGCATGTGCTCCGGGCCTTGCGTGGGGGCGGTCGACGCTGGTGAATATGCGTCCGCTGTGGCTGCTGCTGAAGCGGTCTTGAACGGGGATGTGGCCGGTCGGATTGAAATGGAGCGGAAGCGGATGGCAACCGCCTCGGCAAAACTGGAATATGAAATTGCGATGCGTTGCCGTGACCGGGCCCTGGCGCTGGAAGCGTTGTCGGCACCACAAAAAGTTCGGCTCGCTGAGGCTTTGGATTTTGACGTAATAGGAATTGACGTGCGCGGCTACTTTGCGATTCTAAATTACCGTGAGGGGGATTGGGTGCATACAATCCGCGGTCACCAACCCTTGGTCGAGGAGCATGCCGAAGCGGTGGCCGCTCTGATCTCTGCTGCCTACCGCAGCACCACTGCCGAAATTCCACCGCGCATCCTGGTGCCGGCCTTACCCGAAGCTGCCGGCTCGTTGGCGGATTGGCTTAGTGAGCTGGCCGGGCACAAGGTGAGCATAGTTGCCCCCAGCCGCGGAGAAAAACGTGCGCTGGTGCGGATGGCGGAAAGTAACGCCCGCTCGCAACGTGGAGAAACCGGTAGCGCCAGCTGGCCGGTTGTGGCCCAACGACTGGCCGATATGACCCTGCTCCCGCCGCCCGCGGTGGTTGACTGCATCGACGTCTCGCATTTGCAAGGTGAGCACCGGGTAGCTTCGAAGGTGCGCTTTATCGAGGGTCGGGCTGAGCGCAGCCAATACCGTCGTTATTTAGTCGGCGGTGGCACCGGTAATGATGATTATGCCGCGATGCAGGAAGTGGTCGGACGGGTTCTCGCCCGGGCCAAGGAGGATGGCCTCGCCGACTTGATTGTGCTCGATGGCGGGCGCCTTCAGCTCGATGCCGGGCTCACCAGTTGCACTGCACATGGGCTTGATGCGCCCTTGGTTGCCCTGGCCAAGGCGCGCAAGGGACGCGGTCCGGTAGCCGCAGAGGAGCGGCTCTTTATTCCCTCCAAGCCAACCCCCTTGGTGCTTGACCGTGGCACTCCGGAAAGACTTTTCCTTGAACGCATCCGTGACGAGGCACATCGCTTCGCTCTCGCCTACCACCGCAGTCGGCGTGAAAATTTACGTCTGGTGCTGGAAGACGTGCCGGGGGTGGGGCCGGCCAAGCGTAAAATCCTGCTCACCTGGTGCAAGGGCAACCTTGACCARCTTCGGGATTGTTGCGCCAGTGAGATCGCCGAAYTGGYGGGCATCGATTTGCCTCTGGCTGAGCGACTGCAAGCCCATCTTCGCCAAGTAATGCCCTAGCCACGGGGGTGGTGCAAACGATGCAATGCTTGGAGTTCATCGACCTCAACGTGGGTGTAGCGTTCGGTGGTGCGCAGATCTGCATGCCCCAGGAATTCCTGGACCGAGCGCAAATCGCCACCGCCAGCGAGTAGGTGGGTGGCGCAGGAATGACGCAGGGTGTGGGGATGAATATCGCTCCTGATGTCACAGGTACCGGCCCAATGGCGCACAATCCTGAACACCCGATGCCGGTCGAGTTGCAAGCCACCTCGGGAAAGAATCACAAAGTTGCTACGAGCAGGTAGTTTCCGTCGTCCCTCTTCCGTCCACTGTTCAATCCGGCGTCGGGCTTCACCGCCGAAGGGCACCAGCCGCTCCTTGCCGCCCTTGCCGAAGACCCGTAGGAGACCGGGGGCATCACTACCGTTAATGCGCAGGCTCAAATCTTCGGTTCTAAGACCAATACTCTCCGAAACCCGCAATCCACCGCCGTAAAGAAGTGCGAGCAAGGCGCGGTCACGCAGACCAATCCAGCTGTCGGTGGGAGGGGCATCGAGTAGATCAAGCGCATCCTGAGGAGGAAGTACATCGGGCAAACGCTTCCATAAATGGACTTGGCCGCCAAAACGGGTAGGATCACGTCCGAGCATGCGGCGCTCGGTGCGAAGGAAGCGGAAAAGTGCCCGCAAGCTCGCCAGCATGCGCACCTGGCTGGCAGGAGCTGAACCCTGTTTGCGCATATCAGCCAACAAATCAGCAACTTGTTCGGGCTTTAACTGCTCCCAACCACTCAACTTGCGTGCAATTAGCATGCAAATGGCGCGGTTCAAATCAGCTCGGTAAGCCCTGAGGGTATTGGTCGAGAGCCCTGCCTCGGCCGCTGCCATCGCCAGGAATTCATCAACCAGAGCCATTAAATGCGTCTGTGCTTGACCTGAATTTGTGCCTTTCATTAGAATGTCTCGCCCGGAACCGGTGCCCCAGCATAAGAAACATGCCTAAACCCACCAAAGCCAAACTAAATAAGTATCGTTCATCCTTGCTGCACTCCATGCAGCAGCTAGGTGCCAAGATGGAGCATATGGAGGAGTCCGTGCTCAGGGCCGAACCTGACGGGGGAGGCGACCAGGGCGACGAGATGAATTCCGAGGGCAACCGAGAATTCCAGTTGGGCTTGATTGAAAACGAAGACGTGATGCTTGCCGATGTGCGCGACGCCCTCGATCGGATGCTGCGCGGGGTCTACGGAAAATGCGGAAACTGTGCAGTCTGGGTCCCTGAACGTCGCCTAATGGTGGTGCCCTACGCGCGCTATTGTGTGGAATGTCAAACCAAATCTGAAGCTGGCGAACTAAGTCAGGATTAGGTGCACGACGCGACTCGAAAATCCAGCCTGGCCAGCCCCTGGTTCTGGCTCGGAGTGCTTGTTCTGAGTGGCCTGGATTTGTGGACCAAATCGTGGGCTTGGCAATTTTTTGGTCAAGGTATCCAACCGGTTGCGGGCACCTGGTTGGGGTGGCAGACCATTCATAACCCCGGTGGGATTTTCGGAATGGGTCAGAACTTCACCATTGCCCTCACTATCGTACGGGTTTTTGCGGTGGCTCTGATTCTGGTTTTGGTTCATCGCCAGGCACGCGACAATCGTATTGGTCTGGTCACCTTGACCCTGTTGGTGGCTGGGGCGATTGGTAACCTTTATGACAACCTGTCTACATGGATGCCGTGGGCAGGCAATGGGCAGGTACGCGA
>NVRO01000110.1 GCA_002400895.1 Planctomycetota bacterium | reverse complement strand
ACGGCACCGTTGGCGACATCGACCCGCCACAGCCCGAGCTCCCGCCCGTCCTCGTTGCCGACGCATTCGCGATCGGAGGTGAAGTAGACATGGTTAGCGGTGGGAGACCACATCGGATTCAAGTCATTGCCATCGAAATCGGTCAACGCATGATGTTCCCCGCTGGCAGCATCCCAAAGCCACAATGCACTAGAAGCCGAACCGCGATATCCACGACGGCGAGGGTCGCCATGACCACGTTCGTAGGCAATCACACCCCCGCCGGCGGTGGCTGCCGGGCGCAGCATCGCAGTATCCACCAACATCGTGGGAGTGCGACCATCCAGGTAGCCAACCCAAGCACCGCGCCCGCGGCGTGAGTACATGCGGGTTCCGGTCCGACTCAACAACAGACGGTCGTGATCGAGCCAGCCATGTACCTGGTCGTGCTCCGAATGCCAAGTGACACGCTGCGGTGCACCTCCTTCAACCGCAACCACGAAGACATCGTTATTGCCGAAACGGGTGCTCAAAAAGGCGAGCTTGCTGCCATCAGGAGACCACAGCGGGGTGCCGTCGTAGGCGTCATGGGCAGTAAGACGACGGGCACGACCATCGGAAACTGCAGCCACCCAAATATCACCCTGGTGACTAAAAGCAACCTGACTGGAATCCGGAGAAAGAGATGGATGGCGCGGAAATACCAACTCATTGGCGCCGTCAGCGGCAGCCTCCAGCAATGCGGGAGGTGGCGGAGCTACGGTAAATGAATACGGCGTCGGGTTGCTTCCACAGGACACAGATAGTGCCGCGGGAATCAGCAAAGGGATTATTTTCATGGCCCAGCAAGATAACGGCGCGGAGCCACTTCGGTGCTCGACTATCCCACTTTGAGTTCAATCACAATATCCTGCATGCCATCAAGCTTGGTGTCAATACTGCGCCTGATCAGCACCTTGCCGCTTTGGTCCAACTGGTAAGTACCATGGACTCCATACTGGAAAGTATGCAGCCGCTCAACTTTGGCTCGCTGTGAATCCAGCAGCATGCCACCATGCTTGTCTTCACTGGACCTGACCGGTGCGCCCATGGTGATGTCAAGGGGTTCACCAAGCTGGCAATCGGTGATGTCGAGGTCGAGCTTGACTTGCCCGTCTTCCAGCAATTCAAGACGAGCCTGTAAACCGGAGAAACATTCTTCCATAAACGGGTCGGCAATACGGGCCGAACTGGCTACTTCCACATCCCAATCAGTGAGCGCTTGAAAGCTGAAGCCCTCGGCCACCAACAAGGGATGTCCCACAGTCAGATACCCCTCAATCACATGAAGGGTCTTGGAAGCATCACCAGTGGACTTCATTTCCAGGCGGCAGCGACGACTAGTGCCGACAGCAACAACGTTGGCGGCAGCCTCTGCCGCCAACGCGGCACTCGAGTCACCCGAAAAAACCAACCATCCGCTCTGGCTGGCAGCACCACTTTCAATCCCGCTCAGAGCTTGCACGAAATCCTGAAAGTTGTCCCCCACCACTGCGCTGCTGTCAACTACGACAACATTCGATGGTCCCGGAGCCGAAGTGAATTGTGGCGGTACTCGGCCATCAATGGACATGGTCAACAGGTACTCGGCGCCGTCAATACCGGGAATGCGCATGCTGACTTCACTACCGGGACTCAGGCTCACGGTGTTGGCAAATTCTGCAATGGCACGATTGATATGGTCGAGTCCGGCAATGTCCGGGGAACCACTATCGATTGGCGAGGATGCCAAACTGGCCGAGTTGCACAACGCAACTTCCACCTGCCAACCACTACCCGGCAGAGGCAGGATACGCAGCCCAAGGCTTACCCCATCAAACACCAAAGACGAAATCGGGTCGGCAATTGCAACTCCCTGAGCAATCTCTACATCAAAGTCTGAAATAATCGTGCTACGGGTCAAGGCCTGAAAAGAGACCGGGATTCCAGGCCGCACTTGCTCACTCCCCGCTATCAACAGGCTACCATCAACTTTCTTCTGCACCCTGAAGGTCAACTGAACCGGCGCGGGTTTTACCAACTCGGCCCAAGCTGGAAACAAACTGTCCTGGTCATCGAARCCCTGCTCTGCGGACATCATGCTTAACAAWCCTTGCAACTCCCCAAATCCTTCAGGATTGCCGGCCAAATAGGCCGGATGGTTGTAGACGGCAAATGATGGACTCAACAAATGCCAAGCCTTGCCCTCCTCCATCGCACCACCAGCGCCGAGCTCGGAGTAGGCCGACGGTTCCACCAAACGGGTTGGGTGCGGTCCCAAAGCCTGCTGGGCAAAGGCCATTGGTGCAAAGAAAGAAAATGAGATAAAACCGGCGAGAACAGTATTTTTCATGTGGATTCGTCCTGTCAACTCGAAATGAGCTGCTCTGGTCACTCTTATTGCGACTTGACCTTCAGGAAACATGAAAATCCGCCGAAATAGAGATGCAGCGAGTTTTTGGAACTCGCGATCAAATTCCCTGACCATCCACGCCTGATGAACATCCTGATTGCTGAAGACGACGCGGTTACCTGCCGATTACTTACCAGAGCCCTGGAGTCCTGGGGCCACACCGTGTTCGCGGCTGCCGATGGCAGTCGCGCCTGGGATCTTTACCATGAAGAGTCGATCAACCTCATAGTCAGCGACTGGGTAATGCCAGGCATCGACGGACCCGAATTGTGCCGTCGTATCCGCGCCTCAAACATTCACTCGAGCAATCCGGCCTACATCATTCTGTTGACCGGGAAGGATTCGGTGGAATCACTTGCCGCCGGCTTTGCCGCTGGAGCCGATGATTACATTGCCAAGCCATTCGACAATGCCGAACTTCAGGCCCGGGTTCACGCCGGCATGCGCATCATTGCGCTGCAAAAGGAATTAATAGATGCTCGCGAGCAGGTGGAAAGACTGGCTCTTACTGATTCCATGACCGGTCTCCTTAACCGCCGTGCGCTGGTCGATGCCTTGCGCCGCGACGAAGACCGCATGCGGCGTCAAAACCGCCCGATTGGAATTGTTCTCGCCGACCTCGACCGCTTCAAGAAGGTTAACGATACCTGGGGTCATGAGTCCGGTGACCGCGTGCTTGAGATGGTTGCCAAGTGCATGCAAGCGAGCGTCCGGACTGGCGATTACGCCGGTCGCTGGGGTGGTGAAGAATTCCTCCTGGTCCTACCCGGCGCCGACATCATTCAAAGTGCTGAAGTTGCTGAACGCTGCCGAACTCTGATTGAATCACAAGCCATTTCACTCGATAACCGCAACGCGCTCGGAGTTACCTGTTCCTTCGGGGTAGCTTCAACCGAAGGGGTGGGACGCTGCGACATCATGGACCTGGTCCAACAAGCGGACAAGGCGATGTATTGGGCCAAAGACGCCGGTAGAAACCGCGTCAAGATTCATCTTGGAACCGCCGGGCCAGCTGGCGGGGGCCGCGCAGCGTAAACCTAGATGGTTGGAGTCTTGCCAGGGGCACGACGCCACAACATCAACGCAGCGAACAGCAAGAATGAGGCAAAAGTAATGTTCAGGAATTCCTGTCCTACGACCCAATCACGCAACCATACCGCGACTATCGCAGCTCCGGCGGCTACGGGTGCTAACAGTTTGACCGCTTCGTAATCCAGACGCCTTTGGCTACGGGCCAACCAGGCACCACGCAGCGCGGTTGGCACCATCGCCGCCAATGAAGTGGCCGCAGCAGCAGGGAAACTGAATCCACCAATCGCCAGCAGCAAACCGGGTACCACCACCACGCCGCCGCCGACCCCGAACAAGCTTGAAGTCACCCCGGCCAGTCCGCCCAGAGCCAGAGCCACGACATATACCCACATTCCTTCCAGTTGTGCCTCGATACCGGCGACATCCCCACCACCGAAGACACCGAAATTACGCAGAGCTATGTAAACCAGAAAGAAGATGAATAATTTGCGCAGTCCTCCTTCGGTCATGTTGACTAAGACTCTGGCACCGAAGGGAGCGCCAAGTTGTCCACCCAGCGCAATCAACAGCGCCACCAACCAGTCACAATTGCCCGGTGTGGAAATCGTGCCGGCAATGACGGCAATAAAGGCCACCGGCGCCACCACCCAAAGTGCAGTACCAAAAGCACGACCTGCAGGAAAACCGCCCAGCAATA
>NVRO01000109.1 GCA_002400895.1 Planctomycetota bacterium | reverse complement strand
AAGGTTGGCCAACACCTTTATCCGTGAAATCAAGGCTTGCGCCAGGTGGGCCGGTGGCGGGTCAATTTCATAGAGCACACCATCGACGCGCATGCGCACCCTGAACTCACCCTGAGATGGCTCGAAGTGGACGTCGGCCGCACTGTCGCGAACCGCGCGGGTCAGAATGGACTCGAGCAGTCGCACAATCGGGGCAGCTTCACCGGCTTCGGTAGCGGCAGCTTGTTCTTTTTCGGCGCGTGCCTGATAAGCCTTTTCAACAGCTTCGTTCAGGGCGGTCGCTTCCGCCAGGACCGGTTGCACCGGATAGCCGGTCAAGCCTTCCAGATCACCCAGCAATGGCAAGGTGTCAACATCGGAAACCGCAATCCGCAGCATGCCCTCACGAATATCCAGCGGTAGTACCCCGAAAGCTCGTGCGGAACCGGGGTCGATCAGGTTGATGGTTTCGGCATTAACGGTCAAAGAAGCGGATGGGACCCAATCAAGTCCTTTCTGCAAGGCCAGAGCACGCGACATGTCCTCTTCGGAAACCAATTTGCGTTCCAACATAATATTTCCAATCCTTCCGCCATTGCGGCGCTGCTCAGCAAGCGCGGCCTGCAATTGACCCTGCCGCAGTACTCCCATGCCAAGCAGGATACTACCAATCGGGCGGTTATCAGGAGTTGGCATGGCTAGCCATCCAGACGCTGGCGAAGCTCCGCTGGGAACTGCGAGAATTCAAGCGCAACCTCACGAGTAATGGTGCCATCCTTGACCATAACAAGTAGATGTTCATCCAACAGTTGCATTCCGACCCGACGCTGAGTCTGCATTACTGACGGAATCTTGAAGGTCTCACCCTTGCGAATGTGGTTTTCAATCGCGGAGTTGCGAATCATCACCTCAAATGCTGCAACTCGTCCACGGCCATCGGCCCGTGGCACCAGTACCTGGGAAACCACCGCCTGCAGCGACACTGCCACCTGCGAACGAATTTGTTCCTGTTGCTCCTGGGGGTATTGGTCGACGATGCGGTCAACGGTACGAGCCGCACCGGTGGTGTGCATGGTCCCCATCACCAGGTGACCGGTCTCTGCCGCCGAGATTGCGGCTGAGGTGGTTTCCAGGTCGCGCATTTCACCAAGCATGATTACATCCGGGTCTTGTCGCAGGGCACGACGCAAGGCTTCGGAAAAATTGACCACGTCGTCACCGATTTCGCGCTGAGTAACAATCGCCTGTTTGGAATCGTGGTAGAACTCAATCGGATCTTCGAGAGTAACAATGTGACAAGCCCGAGAAGTGTTCACTTCGTGCAACAGGGCTGCCAAAGTGGTAGTTTTTCCACTTCCGGTCGGCCCGGTAACCAGAATCAAACCACGCGGCAGATGAGCCAATGCCTTGAGTACGGCCGGCGCGCCAATTTCTTCGAAGCTCATGCGATTCTGTGGGATTCTTCGAGCCACCAAGGCAACGGTGCCGCGCTGGCGAAAAACGCTGAGGCGATAGCGGTCTCCACCATGGCTAATCGCAAAATCGGCAGTGCCTTCATCTTCAAATTCGGACAACCGATGAGCCGGAATCAGCGCACGGCCAATCGCTTCAGATTCTTCCGCGCTCAACAACTGATCTTCAATCGGCACCAGTTGCCCCCCTAGTCGCATCATCGGAGCTCTCCCCGCGCCAAGGTGCAAGTCGGAAGCAGCATTTGCGGCGACCGCGGTCAACCAACGGTCAATCGGGCTATCAGGTGCAATTTCAGTCATTTGTATCTATTTCCCCGGAATCATCGATTCTAATACCGGTGACCCGCAAGACTTCATTCAGATTGGTGGTGCCATCAAGGACTTTAGCTTTGGCATCATTTGCCATCGGCACCCAAGCCCCCGATTCGAGAGCATGTGCGGCAAATTTATTAGGTTCAATCCCCTGAAACAACAGGTCGCGCAGCTTTTCATTCATGTCCAACCACTCAAATATCCCCTGACGGCCACTGTAACCACTGCGCTTGCAATTGGGGCAGCCACGTGGCTGGCGCAGCATTTCTCCCTCGCTGACCCCGAGCATTTCACGTTCAAGCGGGGTGGCAGCTTCCTCGATTGAACATTCAGGGCACAGCCTGCGGACCAGGCGCTGGGCCAATACCCCCTGGAGCGAAGTGGCAATCAGATAGGACGGGACTCCCATGTCGAGAAGGCGAGTGACCGCACTGGGAGCATCGTTGGTGTGCACCGTAGAGAACACCAGGTGACCGGTTAGCGAAGCCTGAATGGCAACTTCGGCAGTTTCGCGGTCGCGAATCTCGCCGACCAGTACTACGTTCGGGGCTTGCCGCAAAAAAGCCCGTAACGCGCGCGCAAAGCTCAAGCCGATTTGCGGATGAACTTGCACCTGGTTAATCCCCTGGATGCGGTATTCAACCGGGTCCTCCACCGTGAGGATTTTGCGATCGGACGAATTCAGAGTCTGCAGAGCAGCGTAGAGAGTGGTGGTCTTACCTGAGCCGGTTGGTCCGGTTACCAGGAAAATGCCATTGGGTCGCTGGATGACCCTGGAGAACCAGTCCAATGCCTGCTGACTGAGACCAAGGTCGGCAAGACTCAACAGGTTGGCGTCGCGGTCGAGCAAGCGCATCACACAACTCTCGCCATGGTTGGTCGGAAGAATCGAGGTGCGGACATCCAACGAACGTCCGGCGACAGTGTGTTCAATCCGCCCATCCTGAGGTTTGCGTTTTTCCGCAATATCGAGACCGGCCGAAACCTTGATGTGGCTCATCAATGGTGCATGCAATTCAATCGGATGCTCCGCGGCGATTTCCAGAGTTCCATCAACGCGGTAACGAATGCGAGTGCGAGTGGCAAAGGGTTCAATGTGGATATCGGAAGCACGCGCCTCTACCGCTTCGGCAAACATCTTGTTGACGAGGCGGACGATAGGGGCTTCATCGGTATCGACAATCTCTCCCTCGCTGTTTTTGGATGGACTGCCCGCTTCCCCATAAACCTTTTCGATGGCGCTACGCAGAGCAGCAGGTGCTGCCATTGCCAGACTTACCTCACAATCAAGAATAAATTTCAGGGTGTCGACAATCACGACTTTGCCGGGGTCACCAACCGCAATCACCAGACTGCCATCTTTTTCGGCCACCGGCAGGCACTCATGTTCCCAGGCAACTGCAGCATCCAACAGGTCGGTAACTCGCGCTGGCGGAACTCGCCCCGATACATTCACGAATGGCAGTCGTGCTTGGCGCGCCAATGCCCGCGCTACGGTTTCGTCGTCAGTAGCGCCCTGCTCCACCAACAAGGCACCCAAAGAAATAGAACGGTTCTGCTGCTGGGCCAGAGCAGCTCGGAGCTGCTCCTCTGTTATTGCTGCCTGCGAAAGCAGGATGTCGCCAAGGCGTTTTCTCAACGGGGTGCTCTAACCAGGACTGAAATGGGAAACTCGCGGTCAGGTATAGCTGAACTAGCGGGCCAGGTCACCTTTACCTTACCGGAATGGCGGCCAATTTCAGCCTCTGGGCGCAGTTGGACGATAATCACATACTCCTTTGCGGGTGTTTTTTCGTCCAGGATTACATCAAAAACGTCGGCACCTTCGTAAATAATGTCGGGTATTGGCAGTTCCAGCCAGTCCACCGAGGCCTTGATTTGCAGGCGGCGCTCGGGGTCATTGCCCTGTTCGACCAGATTGAACCCGACCAGACGGTTAGGAAAATAGCGCACCTTGCCGTAGAGCTCGGCGTAAACCTGAAAGCTGAGTTGATGTCCGATATTAGTTTCAGCTACTGCTAACGCACTGTAACGTCCCTCGGCAATATCGGGGTCTAGTGAAACCACCAGCTTATGAATCTCTCCCACCCCGTCCGGGGCTACCGTATTTTCACCGCTGTCGACAATGGTGACCCAGTCGGGCAGGTCGACCCATCTGGAGATTTCCCATGGCTCCGAGCCAAGCACCTCAAGGGTGCGCTGCGGATTTTGATTGCGGCGCAGAGATCCGGACAAGATACCGGCAAAACGGGCCATGTGAGGAGTAGTTGCAAAAACCGGCTTCACTTGAGAAGTCAGGCTCAGCCGCATCGGGAAATCGGACGAATTGCCGTCAATGGTAATTGATGAGGTCGACGTACATGTGAAACCAAAACCCGAAACCCGAAAACCTAA
>NVRO01000108.1 GCA_002400895.1 Planctomycetota bacterium | reverse complement strand
GCGAGAGTGCCATTCGTGGTCTCGCCCAAGGCGGCTTACGCGTTTCCTCAATCGAGGATGTTACTCCTTTGCCGCACAACGGCTGTCGTCCCCCTAAAAAGCGTCGCGTCTGATTATGGCTCGTTACACCGGAAATGTCTGTCGTCTCTGCCGCCGGGAAGGTTACAAACTCTTCCTCAAAGGCCGCCGTTGCGAAAGTGAAAAGTGCGCCGTAGATCGGCGCAACGTCCCCCCGGGGATGAACATTCGGGCCCGCACCCGTCGTCTCTCAGACTACGGGGTGCACTTGCGTGAAAAGCAAAAGGTCAAGCGCATTTACGGTGTCATGGAGCGCCAGTTCAGGCGTTACTTTGAGATGGCTGAGCGCATGAAGGGAAATACCGGGGTCAACCTCCTGTCCATTCTCGAGCGTCGCCTTGACAACGTGGTGGACGCTGCAGGTATGTCGCTGTCCAGGCCACATGCCCGACAATTGATCAATCACGGACACTTCACGGTCAACGGTCGCAAGGTCGACGTGCCAAGCTACTTGGTTCGCCCTGGCGATGTCGTTGCCCCGCGTGAGCGTGAGAAGTCCCTGCAAACTGTAAAAGATTGCTTGACTCTCTCCGGAGAGAAAACTGTTCCTTCTTGGTTTGTCCTCGATGGTCCGGCCAAGAAAGTGCAAATAACTAACAACCCTGCTCGTTCGGATATACGTTTCCAGGACATTCAAGAGCAATTCATTGTCGAGCTTTGCTCGAAGTAAAACGGAGTCAAAACATGCGCATACGCTGGCGTGAATTTGAATTGCCCTCAGGGGTTACCATTGATGAGTCTACTGCGACCGAGTCGTACGCTCGCTTCTCTGTCGAACCTTTTGAGCGTGGTTTCGGCCATTCTTTGGGCAACGGCCTTCGTAGAGTTCTGCTTTCTTCGATTGAGGGAACTGCCATTACTGGCATCCGCATCGAAGGAATTGAGCATGAGTTCAAGCCGCTGGAGGGAATCATCGAGGACGTTACTGATGTCGTACTAAATTTGAAGGGCATCCTGGTCAATCTTGATGGCGACCCCCCGGTAACCTTGTCGATCAGGGCACGAGGTGTTGGTGAGATCAAGGCTGGGGACTTCGAGTGCCCTACTGGTGTGACCATTGTTAATCCCGACCATCACATTTGTTCCATCACCGGAGAAGCAACCGATTTCCAGGTGGAGCTTACTGTGCGTCGTGGACGTGGCTTCGTTCCGGCAACTGAAACCGGTGAAGCATTGGATGAAATTGGCTACATTCCTACCGATGCTGGCTATTCACCTGTGCGCCGGGTTCGTTACGCGGTTGAGGCTACGCGGGTTGGCAAGTTCACCAACTACGACCGCTTGATTCTTGAAATCTGGACTGATGGGACAGTGCGACCGGAAATGGCGCTGGTCGAATCAGCCAAGATTTACCGCAAGCATCTCAATCCCTTTGTTCAGTTGACCGAGCCCAAGCAAGGGATGCCGGTGGCTGAAGAGRTACAAGCTATCGACGCTGCTGCTGAGCGTCGTCGGGAGCGTCTGACCGCTTTGTTGGATGAGCCGATTGACCGCTTGGAGCTTTCTACTCGTGCACGTAATTGCCTGGATTCTGATGCGATTGCCACTCTCGGCGACCTCGTTACCAGATCCAGGGATGACCTGCTCAACCTCAAAAACCTTGGTCAAACTGTTTTGACGGAGATCGACAACAAGCTAGCCGAATTGGATATCGCTGTCGGGATGCCATTGGACCAGGAAGTAACCAGCTGAGGATAGAGACATGCGCCATCGCGTAAAGAAAAGAAAATTGTCCCGTACCGGGTCCCACCGTCGTGCTCTGGCTCGTAATTTGGCCTGTGCTCTGATTGAGCATGAGCGGATTGAGACTACCTTGACCAAGGCCAAGGCCCATCGTTCATACGTTGAAAAATTGGTGACCCTGGCCAAGGAAAACAACCTTACCAACTACCGTCGGGCTCTTTCCATCCTCGGCAACCATGAAGATGCAGTGAACAAGTTGTTCAATGTTATCGGACCACGCTTTGTCGAGCGTCCTGGTGGCTACACTCGTATCCTCAAACTGGCTACCCCGCGTCTTGGCGACAAGGCAGACCGCGCAATCTTCGAATTCGTCGAGCGTTCCGATGAAGTTGATCAGGTAGTGACCGAAGYCGAAGAGTAAACTTCAATGTCCTTGTTGCCCRGTCAGGATTGACTTGCGGGCCGCAGCCARATGGNTTGCGGCCCGYACTCGATTCAGCTTCTTGCCCGTTGCCATKTGGGCTTTTCAGCCCTTTTCGTYCGCTTAGTAGAGGCAAYAACTCTGACGTTCTCGGGACCAAGAATGTCGTTGAGATGGTCAATCAACTTSGCTCGCAACCTCACCGACCATTCCGATGATGCACGARCCACCTTGYYCTCGCCGTCGGGAGAGAGGTAGCGAAAGCGAACATTGGAAGATCCGGGTGAGCTCTTGAGGGCATCGGCAACACTTTCCATCGGTGGATTCTCGCCAACCAGTCGCAGCTCCAGGCTGCCTTCAAGTTTCACATCGTGACGCTCTCCCAGCGGTTCTATTCGGTCTATAAGGAGGGTTGGAGACTCACTGTTTTGATCCAGCTGGCCGTGAAACAGGCCAATGAAATCCTCCTTAATCATTTCGCGATATTCTTCGTAAGTGCTCGGCCAGGCGAGGGCGGCGGTGGAGCCATAGAGATCTTCTACCCGCAAGCGGGCAAATTTACGACTGGGATCCTTACGAGTGCCACGAATGTCTACCAGAGTGGCAACTCCCGCGAGGACAATCAGGCTGCGGTCACTAACGTCGGCGACCTTACGCGAATCCCAACATGAAATGCCGGGAAGGATGTCACGGTAGGGGTCCAATGGGTGCCTGGTAAGGAACATGCCGAGAGCTTCCTTTTCCATGGCCAGGGTGTATTTGCGTTCCTGGTCGGACAGCTCGCGCGGGGCGTGATGCGCCGACTCCTCGCTGGCATCGGGGTCGAACTCATTCCCTATTTTGTTCGAGGTGTCATCGTCGAACAGCCCGGTCTGGCCGACAAGCGAATCTCTGGCTTGCTTGACTGCAGTCCTGAGGTCGCTCTCCACATTGTCCAACAAGTCGATGCGGGCAACGCCAAAACAGTCGAATGCTCCCGACTTTATAAGCCCGTCAAAGGTTGTTTTCGTAAGTTTGTTGATTGCGGCCGAAGCCAGAACGTCATCGTAGAAGTTGAAATGCTTTTCCTGGTTATGGTTTTTACGCGCCTTGACCAATTCTTCGGCAGCGCCGCTACCAACTCCCTTGATTGCCTCCAGACCGAACCTTACCGAGCCCTCGGCGGTAACCGTGAATCTCACATCCGACCGATTTACGCATGGCGGAAGTACTGCGATTTGGTGCCGTCTGGCATCCTCGAGCAGGAGGCGCATTTTGTCGGAGTCAAAGGCTTCGTGAGTGAGAGTGGCAGCATAAAACTCGGAGGGGAAGTGGGCCTTCAAGTATGCGGCCTGGTAGGTGACCATGGCATAAGCGGCTGAGTGGCTCTTGTTGAACCCGTATTCCGCAAACTTGACCATCATGTCCCAGATGGTGCGCGCGACATCCTCCGGCACTTCGTTAGTCTTGGCTCCGCCGAGAAATGGTTCCTCGTATTCGGCCATCAGCGGCTTGTCCTTTTTGCCCATCGCCTTGCGCAGGACATCCGCCTCGTTCAGGGTGAACCCACCCATCTTCTGCGCCACCCGCATAATCTGCTCCTGGTAAATCAGTACCCCGTAAGTTTCCTTGAGGATTTCCTCAAGCAGCGGATGGGGGAACGAAATCTTCTCCTTGCCATGCTTGCGGCGGGCATAGGTCTCATGAAATCCCGAGCCCAGCGGACCCGGGCGGAACAGTGCGATTACCGCAATAATGTCCTCGTAACAGTCGGGCTTGAGCTGTGAGAGCAACCGCCGCATTCCACCTGATTCAAGTTGGAACACGCCCTCGGTATCAGCGATGCGGAGCAACTCGAAGGTCTTGTCATCGTCCAGGGGAATCTTCTCCAAGTCGATGGTTTCACCACGGGTGAGCTTGATCATCTTCACCGCATCGTCCAGAATCGTCAAAGTTCGTAGCCCCAGGAAGTCCATCTTGAGAAGACCAAACTCCTCGCACACATTCATATCCCATTGAGTGGCGATAACGCCCTTTTGCTGT
>NVRO01000107.1 GCA_002400895.1 Planctomycetota bacterium | reverse complement strand
CGGTGGCGCTGGCCGCGCCGCCTCCCTGGCTATGGTGGCCGACGCCGACTCCCCGACCGACGTTGGCGGGCTTGGGGTCATAGTAGCCTGCGGCCTGCGCGGCCTCCCGGAGGGTGTCTTCAACCCGGAGGGCGTCAAAGGTGCTGGTGTTGATCAGGCTCAGTCCGGTTTTCCCGTTTACTGTGGTCAACTATGCCTTCGGCCTGACGCGGTTGAAGCTTCCCACCTACGTCCTGGGTTCATTCATCGGTATGCTTCCTGGTACCTTTATGTATGTATATCTTGGTGCGATGGTCGGCGATGTGGCGTTGCTGGCAAGCGGGCAAATGCCCACAACAACTCCCGCAGAAACAACTCTCAAGTGGGTTGGGCTTGTTGCCACGGTGGCGGTGACCGTATTGGTTACCCGGATTGCCCGGCGCAAGTTGTCCGCGGAGGTATCCGAAAGCAAATAGCATCAGATGCTGGTATGGATAAACTGTGGATATGGCTTCCGACCGGCTTCCTTCCCTCGATCCCTCCTGTGTTACCGATGCAGTGTCTGAAACTTATGCTGCCGGCGCCAACGAGCTTCAGCCGGACTTGTGCTGCCCGGTGGACTACAACGCCAAGTATCTTGCGGTGTTGCCGCAGGAAATACTCGACCGCGATTATGGCTGTGGGGATCCTTCGAGGTATGTGAATAAAGGTGAAACCGTGCTCGACCTTGGTTCCGGCGGCGGCAAGATCTGCTACATCGCCAGCCAGGTAGTGGGGGCGGAAGGTCGCGTGATAGGGGTGGACATGACCCCCGACATGTTGGCATTGGCGCGCAAGTACCAGCAGGAGATCGGCGACAAGATTGGTTGGCACAATGTCGAGTTTCATCGTGGCCGGATTGAAGACCTGAAGGTCGATGCCGATGGCCAGCCGATGATTGCCGCTAACAGCATCGATGTAGTAGTCTCCAACTGCGTCTTGAACCTGGTGGCGCCCTCATTGAAGCAACAGATGTTTGATGAAATCTATCGGGTGCTCAAGCCGGGTGGTCGTGCGGTAATCTCAGATATCGTTTCCAGCGTTGAAGTCCCTGAAGAAATGCAAAAGGACTCCGAGTTGTGGGCTGGTTGCATCAGCGGAGCATTCGAAGAGAATGCCTTTGGCCAAGCTTTTGTGGCCGCCGGCTTTGGTGATATCGAATTGTTGGCACGTGGCGACGACCCCTGGAAAGTGGTCGAGGGAATTGAGTTCCGCTCGGTGACGGTTGCAGCATGGAAGGGGAAACCAAGCTCTACCATGCCTGATGGAAACTGCTGTTGATGCTCCCCCAGCAACACGCCCCCACCCAATTCCCCGCCATCACTCGTGGGGTCCTCAGAAATGTGCAGTTTAATATGGGCCGATTGTGCAATCAGGCATGCCTGCACTGCCATGTTGATTCCTCGCCTGCGCGCAACGGCCCCGAGGACAATGCCTCACGTGAACTTTGCGAACAGGTAGTGGCATTCCTGGAGGCCAACAAGGAATTGGACACTCTGGATCTGACCGGCGGTGCTCCCGAGCTCAACCCGAACTTTAGGTGGCTGGTGGAGCAGGTGCGTGCGCTTGGCCGCAAGGTAATCGTGCGCCATAACATTACGGTGCAAACCGAGCCGCGGCAATCCGATCTCCCGGAGTTCTTTGCTGCCAACCAGGTCGAGTTGTTTTGTTCCTTGCCATGCTACCTGGAGGAAAATGTAGATGCGCAACGCGGTCAGGGAGTTTTCGAGCAGAGCATCATGGGTTTGCGCCGCCTGAATGGGGTTGGGTACGGGACTGGTCGTTACCAGCTCATCCTGGTTTTTAACCCGCAGGGACTTTCGCTTCCACCTCCGGCAGCGGAGCTGGAACCCACTTACAAGAGGGAACTCGAAGAGCGTTTTGACCTCCACTTCGACCGCCTGGTGTGCATCACCAACCAACCGATCAATCGTTTCCGGAGGGGACTCGAACACTGCGGAGGTCTCGGTTTTTATCAGCAATTGTTACGAGACAATTTCAATCCTAAAACTCTTCCTGGTCTGATGTGTCTCAATACGCTTTCCGTACGTTGGGATGGTCGCTTGTTCGATTGCGACTTCAACCTGGTACAAGACCTTGAGATTACGGATTTGAGTGAAATAGCAAGTATCAACCCGGACAAATTGGAAGGAAGGGCAATCAGGACTGCCGAGCATTGCTTTGCGTGCACCGCCGGTTGTGGTTCCTCCTGCGGTGGCGAACTGGTTTAACTACAGCGGGGTCGACTCGCCATCGTCCTCGGCCCATTGCATTTCGCGATAATCAAAACCACTGCCGGCCAGCGGTTTGATTACTTCAAAGTAGGGAGACAAATCGAAGTCGCGGGGAGTGAAATGAGTGAAATGCCGGTGGCGCAGGGTCGACGAGGAAATAGTCGGTGGGCAGGATTCCCCATCCTCGCAATAAAGTGGAAGAATCGGGAAGTCAAGTTCTTGAAATGCTTGGGCAATCATGGTCGAACAGATTGCGCGGGTCGGCTCACCACTGCCAAAGCCGATCAAGCGTTCACGCATCTTCCTTGAGACCGGCGGCACCGGCAGAAACCATCGGGCCAAATCAATGATGTTGCGGGTGTCGTATTGATAACCAAGGTGGCCGCAAACGAAGCTTGAAACCTGCTTGCGATCTTCTGGTGAGAGGCCGATTGGTCGGCAGATGCGACTATTATTGGAAGCGTATTTGTCGGCGGATATTTCAATTACTCCCTCCAACAAATCCGCCTCAACCAGGCGATTCGGGCCGACGCAAATGCACGCATGTGACCAGGTTGATTGAGTCAGTAATTGAATTACCCGGCTGAGCCGACTGTTGCCCTCAATCAGCAGGATGTCACCACTTTGTAAGGTGTCCATCAACAGTTCGGTGTTGGTCAGGGAGAAGCGGCTGTAGTCGCGGCGCGGAGCCGCCAGGTAGCTGGCCATGCGTCGCCCAATCGCTCGCAGTAGGCGATTATGCATTAATGCCAGTGTACCCAGAGCAGCCGCCATCATGGGGGCTGGGAAAAATTCGATATTCAGGTTAAAATAGCCAAGTCATGCCCGTACTTGCCTTTGGTCTGTTCACGATTCAAATCGGCTGCCTCCTCGGATTGCGATTCCTGCGCCATCAGCGCAAATACGGACGCTTCGGTTTGGCTACCGAACTGACTCCCAACCTGATTGGGGGGGGAGGCATCTTGCTGTCCGGACTGTTGTTCGCGCTGGCTCCGTGGATGCAGACTATTGGCGTGGTGGGCCCCTTATACCTGGGTAATGCCAGCTTGGAGGCCGGCCTCGGATTATGGCTGTTTGGTTTGATTGGAGCCTGGTGGTCGCAGAGCGCAATGGAATCATCCTGGCGGTTCGGAGTGGAGCTCCAATCAGAAGTAACTGCCCTGGTCACTCATGGCCCGTACCGCCGAGTGCGTAATCCGATCTACAGCTTCGACCTGCTGTCCTTGCTGGGATTGGTGCTGATTTGCCCGAATATTGCCACGATTATGGCCTTGCTGGTGGTGCAAATTGCCTTCTTCGTGCAGGTCAAATACGTTGAGGAACCGCACCTTGTAGCCACCCATGGTCGTTCCTATCTCCTTTGGGCAGCAGAGACTGGGCGATTCATGCCCAGATTTAGAAAATTTAATCGATCACTGTAAGTCGACTGTAGCCCATAGATATTCCCTAAGTCCCTGTACCTACAGCACTTTAGTATATTTTGAAGCAAGCGGCATTACCCATTATGTGGTATAAATATTTACCCCTCAGATGGTCGAAATACATGTGGACCTAATTGGGTTCACGCACCGTCCTGCTACCGCCACATGTTTGTAGTAACCATTCTCAGCCTGGCCGCTTCCAGCGGTGGGGCAATTCACGTTCCGCACGACCCTGTTGACGACATTGCCGTCGGCCCCAACTTCCGTACCGGGGTAGGGCATGAAGTCGTTTTGTGCGCCAATGCTGCGTCGAAGGTCTCGCGTTCATTCAATAACGGATTGTCATGGGAGTCCCTGGGCGGCCAAGATTTGCAACAGTTCCAATGCATCCAAGTTGAATACTGGCCGCATTTGCAAACCCCGCGCTACTTTATCGGCACTACTGACGGCGTTTGGATTTATGACCCGGTTGCCGACACCGTGGTCAACCAGTCAAGCGGACTTCCACAGAATGATAATTCCGTAGTGTCAATGTCAGCTCCGGCGACCGGTCTCGGTACCGTTGT
>NVRO01000106.1 GCA_002400895.1 Planctomycetota bacterium | reverse complement strand
CAGGTTGTCTCAACGGTGCCAGCACCGGTATTGGTCGCGATGCTTGGTGACCTTGCCCCACCGGAATTGCTCGATTGTGTGGAGCAAACAGGCGCTGCGGATTTGGTGGTGGTCGCCGGGGCCTGGCCGAACGAACAAATTCACCACTCTTGCCAAGGATTCGGGGTGCTTACTCCATCCAACGAAGAGGCTGGATTTCTTAATATTCAATTTGCCCATTCAATATTTCCAGAGCACGTGCCGCCGGGATTCAAAATGCTCAAGGCAATGCTCGGTGGTGCCGCCAATCCTCAAGTATGCGAGCTGAATGACCAACAGCTGACTGAACTTGCATTTTCCAAAATAAGTAAAGCGCTCGGCATCAATACTGCTCCGGAACGAACCTGGGTTCATCGTATCCCCAACGGCGTCCCTCAATATTTAGTCGGGCATATGAACCGCGTAGATGCCGCACAAACCGCCGTGTCACGTCAGTTGCCAGGATTGCACCTGGCCGGCGAATCCTTTTTTGGAATCGGCCTAAACCCGGCGCTGCGCCACAGCCTCGTGCTGGGTTCCTCTGTTAGAGTGGTTTAGGCTGTTTGGCATTATCTCCATACCACCACCACCCATGACCGACAAACCCGACCTGTCCCAAACCGTACACGATCTCAAGCTTGCTAGAGAAGGTGATGATGAAGCCGCTAACCGTCTATGGGAGCGCTATTACGAGAAAATAGTGCCTGCGGTCCGTATTCGTCTTGGTGCCAAATTGCGCTCCAAGGTAGAAACCATGGACATTGTGCAGAATGTTTTTCTGGAAGCGGTCAACTCCGCTGACAAAAAAGAGTTTAAGTCCGAAGGTCATTTTCGCTCATGGATAAGCCACATGGTCGAAAACCGCATCCGTAAAACCGCACGCGATTTCAGCCGCCAAAAGCGCGACATCAACAAGGAACGGCAACTGCTCGACACTCATGGTCAGGTGCGGGCCGACAGGCCCGATCTTTCGCGGCGCCCGATTTCCATTCTCGAAGAATTTGACGACCTGGAGCGAATGGAAAAGGCCATGGAGYTAATGCCACGGTCAACCMGGGAACTCCTGGTGATGCGCTTTTTCGACGAGCTGAGTTTCGCCGAAATCGGCGAGCGCACCGAACGAACTGARGACGCTGCCCGCAAAGCGGTGAACCGAGCAGTTGCTTTGCTTGGGCAAAAAATGGACTGAGCCTTGGAAATAAAGGGTGGGAGTAGCACTTCCGCGCTACCCCCGTTGCTGCAATGCAGCTTGAAAGCCCTTAGTCACGACCCGGCAACCCTCCAGAAGCCAGGCCATCCACAACAGCGGATGGCCCCACAAACTCTTTAGTTTTCCGGAGAGATTTTGTGGCTGTGATTGCCTACAAATGAAACCATGGTTTCATTTGGCGTTCCGGGAGTACTCTGTATTTTCACCGTGGTGTCCTCTGGTGAGCGCTCGGGAAGTTTGTCCATAATCGGTCGCATTAACATCGCATCAATGCTGCGCTCAAGCGCACGGGCGCCATCGAAACCGGTTTTCAGTAATGCCGCGTGGACTTCCGGTTCCATTTCCATTTCCAGCCCGAAGGTGCCGAGTTCTTCCCGCACCTTGTCTAGATGAAACTCGAGCAATTCTGCAAGCTCCGATTTGGTGAGGAAATCAAAAGCAACTTCAGCGTCAATCACTGCGCGCAGCTTTTCCGAGGAAATTTCTGGTTCCGCTCCGGGACCGGTGGTCTGACATGAAAACACCAGCACTGCATTGGTTGCAGAAATCGGCAACCCGTCTTCAACCCTCAGCTGGCCGGTGCGAATAATTTCTGCAAACTTGTCGAGTACATCCGGCTCCGCCCGGTCTGCGCCGTCCAGACAAATCACTCCCCAAGGGGCACGCCGGAGCTGCCTGCTAATCACACCTTCGCGCCGAACTCCCCGTCGGCTACTGTCTCCAAACAATTCTTCAAGACCTCGTTCGCCAGGATAATCCGCCAAATAAACTCTGAATATCATGTCAGAACGACCACAAAGTTGGCCGGTCAATGCCTTCGCCGCCTCCGATTTACCGACACCAGGGGGGCCATGAAACACCATTGCAGCGCGTATCAATGAAGTCTGTTGGTCGCGTTCATATGAATCCGAAAAAACACGGGTTATTTGATCAATCGCAGCGTCCTGGCCAACCAGGCTCTGGCTTATCGCCATGCGCACGCCGGCCGCATGGGCGCTGTCATCGGCAAGCACATGCTTTAACTGCACTCCGGAGGAACGCGAGGCGGCAACCGCCAATTTCCCGGAATCAATGCTGTTTTCTGTTTCGATTGCCGGACTTACTTCGTCCACCAACTCCCGAGGCCTCAATCCGGTAAGCAATTCCCAGGAACAGGCGTGGTCGAGCAAGTCCACCGCCTTGCCGGGAAGGCGGGCGTTAGGAAGATAGCGAATGGAAAGTTCAATCGCGGACTCGAGTGCTTCGTCGCTAATCGAGGTGTCATGAAACTCTTCAAGACCCTCCCGAGAAGATGCCAAAACCGCCAGGACTTGTTCCGGCGTGAGCTCTTTAATCGCCAGGGGAGAAAACTTGCGAAGCAACGTCGGATTGATTTTCTCGAGGCGAGTGAATCCGTCAACATTTGCGGTTGCCGCACAACGAATCGTGCCGTTATTAACAGCTTGCCTGACCGCCTCGGTAATTGCCGCTCCCGGCCCGGAGTTCTCGTCCAATAAATATGGCAAATTTTCAAGAACCAACACCACATCGTCATCATGCCACGCGTCCGCAAAAAAATCGGAAAGTTGTAAGAAATGATCCCGGCCCGGCCTGAGACCAAAGCGAAGACTGGAGCTGTCGACCCTTAGCAGTCTGCGCGAACGTAGCTCGTTAGGGGCATCGTCGCCAGCAAGCCAGCCTACCAGGCCCCGGAACAAGGAGGCTTTGCCGATTCCCTGTTCGCCCACAACCAATGGGCGGAGACAATCTACCAACGACTGGGCAATCTCAGCGAAAGCATCGCTGCGGCCAACAATCTTGCCGCCCACAATTGGCGACGCAAAGCGCAAGAGGTCTTCCTCCTGGTGGATTGTCATTTTGGTTGAGCGACGCAAATCGAGTATTCGTTCGGTTTCCCGCAACAAGCGCTTGGATGCAGATGATTCTGCACGACTGCGAACGGCGTCAAGAACTCGAGTTGGAACCGACCGCGGATCTTCAAGGATGGCGCGAAGTATGTGCACCGGTTCGGTCTCTTCGCCAAAACGGGCAGCAAACAATGTCGCCACTCGCAAGGTTGCTTCCATGCGCGGACTAAAAACTATTTCTGCTTCCTTGATTCTCTGGCTATCCTCTCCCAACCAGGATGCGACAACCTTTTCCAAGCGCTCCGGATCGAGACGGGCTGCGTGAAACGCACGCTGCACGTCGGCACCACCAACGGAAAGTAATGCCAAAAACACATGCTCGACCCCGATGTATCCCGATTTGTACTCCCAGGCAAAGCGCGTAGCCATGTCCAGGCTTTGCTGTGATGCGGGAGAAAACTGTTTGAGGTCCATCAGTTTTCACCCTCCGGCAAGACTTCAATCATGGTGTTACCAACGGTAAATGTAACCCCGACTGAAAGTGGTGTGCTTACTCCATCCCTGACTGGCACGTTACCAATCAAGGTTCCACCGGGAGCCTCGAGGTTTTGCAGCCACAGCATTCCCTGTTTTATTTCGAGAAATGCGTGGCGGGCCGAAACTTTTTGATCCTTCTCCAGCCGCAAGTCGGCGTCACGAGAGCGACCTATTAACAAGCGACGACCCATGGTGTAATGCCGTAAGCCATCCATCGGCCCGGTAACCACTTCAACTTTTATTATTTCTTTTCCTCTGGCCATAGTCTCACTCACGTTCAACCAACAAGCCCATGCTGATTGAAAAACCGTGGATGTAGGGCATGCCACAGACGGTGCCGATTTCTCCGGCAGAAAACATCCCGGCAACCGGCAAATCGGGGAAATAAACCGAAGTAATTCCGGCGTCATGGCTGGGCTTTCCAAAAAGCCCTTCGCCGCGTCCGGTGCAAGCAAACATCAGCGCACCGGCAGCTTCAGGATAAAGGCCGCTGGCCAAGCCGAGAGCGTCAACCATCTGATGATGTGCTGTGGTTTTGTCGCGGGCGTGAAACTGCAAGGCCATGCCGTCGTGAACCTGGTCGCTCACCGCCACCGCACCGGAATCTGGGTCAATCCCGACCACTCCCCTGATTACAAAACCGCGCGGTCCAAGTTCACCGAGAG
>NVRO01000105.1 GCA_002400895.1 Planctomycetota bacterium | reverse complement strand
TGGTCAAACGCGCGGTAGCCACAACTCTGCTCATTGGAAGCATTCGCGGTGGGAGATGAAAAGGTGACCCATTGGTCATCTCCGTCAAAAATCCTCCCGGTCGAAATGTCTGATTCCTGTTTGGAAAAGGCAAGAAAATCTCGGGCAGTAACTCCGTCAGAATCAACCAGCAATATTTCTTCACCATCCCCGCTAAGCTTGAAGTTGGCGTGCAAGGGACCTTGGGTGAGATCATTGTCAGCCCAGACCAGTACGACTTGACCTGCTGAAATGGTGGTGCCGCTCGGAAACATCCATTTTGTTGGAAGTTGGCTGTCATCGCTTAAGTGCCAACCGCTTAAGTCAACGCTTGAAGATGTAGTGTTGATGATCTCAATCCAATCATCGTATTCACCGGCCTCGTCCGTGGCTCCGGTGTCGTTCAATGCAAGAAACTCATTAACCATTATTCCATTTGGAACAATGCTGGGATTGACGGCGTACTTCTCAGGGGATTCCTCGGCTTGCCATGGATAATGAGTGGCATTGCCTGCCGGAGTCCACGCCAGCATATACCAATAAACACTTGTCCCTGCTGCTTGAGGTGGAACGATACCTCCCCAAACACCATCACCTGAGGCTCCATCACCGTGGGCGCCATCGTCGTACATGATTGACTCGTTGTATGCCCCGGACTTCCCTGCGCGCCACAATAAGACTGCTGCGGAGACGAAAGAGGTGGAGGATTGGATTTTAGCGATTACCGCGACAGTGTCTTGATTGGTGGGGTCTGCTGGCAGGACAGCCAGATCGCTGAACTCAGGCCTGGCTGATGACAGTTCCGGCAAACCAGTCAGATAGGCGCGCCGATTAACCACAAATGGCTGCAAGCCACATGAAGTTCGCCCACCTGGGCCGCCACCAATCACTACATCCTGGGTAACGTTGTCATAAAAGTCCTGCAGAGAATAGAGTTTCTTGGTGTCGGCAATCACATCCGCCTCTATCAGGGCTTGGTATTGAGAAACCAGGGTACCGATAATGGTCCAATCCCATGACCTTTCCAGCATTTCACGGTAATTGGCAAAGTAAGCTGCCCTGCCTCGGCTGCCAGTAGTTGTATTGAGAAGACGGGTGATAAGTGGATATTTGGATTTCCCGTAGTTTTCCAATGGGGGCAGTTGTTGCAGTTGATTTACGGTTTTCCCCATTCCGAAGTTGCCGAATGCTTCGTTCGAATCCCAGGGAATTGTCGAAAAGCGACCTTCATCAGGGTCGTTGTAGATGTAATAGTTGTGCCCGCTTTCGATGTAGGAATCGCGATTTACGAAAATGTTTTCTGCAGCCAGATACCAGAGTGCACGGTCAATACGCAAGTGGTCGTCGACATCATCAACCAGGTCAACAAGAGAGCCATTATTTAGAGCATCGCACAAGTTAACCAGGTCTTGCCATTCAGTTCCAGTAGAGTCACTCTTCAACTGATATGAGGAGTAATAGCTGGTCGTGGATGAACCCAACCAGGTAAGCGTGGATGATGTGCCGGGGCCTCCGCTGGTTGGGTCGCATTTGTATCGATTACCGTCATTTCCAGGGAACCACTCGTCAAGGAATTCACCACTAACCTGCTCGGTGTTGTTGTAAATGCCCCAATATGCTCCGTTCAGCCAAAGGCGTACGAAGTTGGCTTTTGGCGCCGGTAGAAATTCACGCATTACGTGGTAGGTAACAACCTCGCGGCAAAAGGTCGGATCCATGAACGCATTGCCAAGATTGATGGTGTCAAATCCATAAAGATCCTGGGTGGCGACATAATGGTCCATCTTTATCTTGAAGGGCATCTTTTCAGATGGCCAAACGCTTGCAGATGAATTTCCCTTGAACCGCACTCCAACCTGTGGGTAGTTAATCCCGTCTACTTCCAGATCGGCCTCAATATAAGATTCAGTCGGTCGGTTTTGGTCGAGCAGTTGCCACCAGTTGGATTGCGAGAAAGTAAGCCTTAAGTCCCGAACTGTACTTTCATCGTATAAATCCTGGCCGGGCAGGGCGTTTCCAAGGAAAAGCGACAGCGAGAGTATKGCAATGGATTTCATGGTTGAGTTATTAACCCATGGGAACGRCTTGAGTTTCCGGAATTCCAGCATTAAAAATCCAAATGCTGGAATCTTCATTCCGGTCAGCATTAAAGTTGAATCAGGTTCGAAACTCCGCAAGTGGCCAGGTCAAGACATTGCACCAGAATTCCYGMAAAAGCAGTATTGGGAGGRATTGTGACCGARGCRATTCCGTTCAGGTTCGCTGTTTTTACAGCACCCAGCGAGACCGGCGGCCCCAAGTCGAGGCTAATGCCGGAGCAAGTGGACCCACCAATAACAAAGTTRCCCGACTTGCCGGACCATACGAARGCAACCCTGTTGGAAGGGGTTGCGCCGATTGCGTGCAACACCTGGTAATCAGGAACATAGCCCTCCASYAMYAAGTCAAAGGACCCRGTTTGGTTAGGGMTKCCGGGAGTAGGGTAGGTGAATATATGTGTGTTCAGGCCGCCATCAGGTACGCGCCCCCAGGACTCATCGTCACCAAGAGCCGGAATCACCAGCGAGGAAACCAACAAATTGAATCCATTGATTGGGGCGAACAGATAGGCGCCTTCTCCGTCGGAATCAAGTTTGAAATTGGCGTGCAAATTGCCTTGGGCAATGTCATTGTCACACCAGATAAGGAGGTAGCCAAATGGGGGAATTACAGTGCCAGCTGGTATTTCCCACATGAAAGGGTCGGCATAACGGTCGGACAAGAAGAACCCTCCGACGTCTATCGGTTGATTTGATTCGTTGTGCAATTCAACCCAATCCTCGAATTCTCCGGCTTCGTCAACAATGCCATTTACATTACTTGAAAGCGCCTCATTAACGGATACCGGTGGCAGGTGTTGAGGGTCGGGGTATTGGTCGCGTACGAACTTAGAACGAATATTGAGGAAGGGTCTGACACCGAAGGTGGCAGGGATATTAAAAGCAGAGTAATCGGCCGGAGAGTCCCATCCCGAGAGGAAATCCTGGTGACTGTAGTCGTTCTCCATTGTTGAGCCGGAGAAGGTGCCGGAGTATGCAAGTGGTTCCAATAGGTTGAAAATACGTTTAATCGACGTGGCCAGTTTGGCGGGATGACCATCGAAGGCAGCAAAATTCTTGACATAGTGAGCCAACTGGTTCTCGTATTCCGGAATCTTGAGTAGGCGGTCAATCAGCGGTGGTCCATTTCCGCCGCCCACGGAGGCAGCACTATTCAAGCCCCAACCGACAAAATTGCGCCTTGCCCAGTCAGTCCCAAAGAAATAGGGGATCCAGTAGTAGTCCATTCCCATGCAGTGATCCACATCCCACGGGATGTACTCGAAGCGTTGGGTGTCGGTGTCCCAGTACAGGTAGTAGTTGTTGGGGAAAATCCAGATCCCGTCCCATTGCCCCAGCAGCATGTCAACCCCCTGGGCGCGAAGAAAGGAATCCACATTTATCCAGTCGCCAATCCCGGCGTTAAAAGTCTGGTCGTCGGTGTTGTTAATAAAGTCGATGAAGTCAGCAAGCCGCTGGAAGCTACCGGTAATCTTTTCTTCGTAGTCTTTCAAATTCTCGTAGGTGGCAGCATCTCCTGGAAATATCCATACCAGGTTTGCGCCCGCCTCTTTCCATCGGCATTTGTAAAGGTCTCCGGTTTTACTCCCGAACCAGGCCTGCGTGAACTCTTCGTCAACTTGTTCGATATTGTTGTAAACGCCTTGAATTCTGGAGCCGTCATTGATGGTCAACCAGACATAGTTTGTTCGTGGAGTGGCGACTCCAGCAGAGCGGAATACTTCATAGGCAAGAGTTTCCCGAGACATGGTGGGGTCCGTGGATTCACTTGCCAAATTCATCTTTTCAACCCCGTGGAATTTTCGTCCGGGAACAAACTCATTGAAATCAAGTTTCCAGGGAAATTTCTTGGAGTTGCGCTGCGAGTTTCCTCTTGGCCTTATGCCGACATTCTGGAGGGTTTCATCCAAAGTGGAATTGACGATTCGTACGGTGCAGTCAGCGTAGATGTCAATGTGCGGATCGTTAATGAAATCATGCAGGTCGGATGGGTCCATTGTCACGTAAATACCTGTGACCTCGTCCTCCAGAAAAACATGGGCGTTGGCTTCGGCCCAATCGTTGTCATTAATCGGCGGTGGGTGTTGTGCAGACAGTGACTCTGCAGATAGTCCAACCAGAACAATAACTGTCGATATTGTCCGAACCAGACACCAACCAAAACACTTCAATGCAGTCGAAGCCT
>NVRO01000104.1 GCA_002400895.1 Planctomycetota bacterium | reverse complement strand
CCTAGCTGCTAATGCTCAAGACATCAGCGTCTTGCACACTGTGTTGGATGACCATCCCTTGTTCTGTGATGTCAAGACACACTATAGCCGATCGACTCAGGTGAATGATTTGATTGGCCATGCGTTTCACCTCTCGATGGCGATTCCCCTGAATTGTGATTTCAGACCAGTCCAGCCCAACCAGCTCGCTGATGTCGGGACCATCCAACCACAATCAAATGAAGAAAGCCATGCGATAGTTGATCAGGAGGTGGCTGATGCGCATTGAATGTGATCGCCATGGTGCACGCCGACGCTATGGCAGCTCCCTGCAGCGCAGTCTGGGTGCTGATTCAATCGAAGTCCATTCCGAAACCGCCGTAGCTTCGCTCTAYACCCTGAAGGTCGGCGGACGAGAAGTACAAATCCGCTTCAGCCAGGAAGCTGATTCATCTTTTTACCAGGTTGCGCTGGCATCATTGGCGGCCAAACAGACTCGCGAATGCTTGATGGACGCCTGGAACTTGTGGTTCTCAACGCGGCTTCCCGATGTACGCGCCACCAAGGGTTACGCCAAGGACGGCAAACGCTGGCTTTTCGATGCCGGCGAATCTCTCGCCGCTTTCGAGATTGACTCGAGCCTGCTGCGGCGCAATCGCTAGGCCTTGTCGCCCTGGGACTTTTGGACTTCTTCCTGTTCCTGGAAGAACTGATAAAAAGGATTGGTCGGGTCAATATCCTCTTTCCAACGGTCGGCTTGCGGATCCTTGCCCAGTTTGATTTTCTCACGCTTGTTGGAGTCGCGATCGTCACGACGACCGCCACCACCAGGCTTGGATTTGGGGCGAGAATCAACTGCGTGAGATGGAATTTTGCGTTCCTCACGCTGACCCCGGCCACCCTTGGAACCAGAACCAGAACCTCGACCTCGACCTCGACCATCACCACGCTCTTTTCGTTCACTCTCTGCACCGCTACGCAATGACAAACGGAATCGTTGTTTTTCAAGATCCACACTCAACACTCGCGCCGAAACTTCTTGGCCAACCTCTAGAAACTCTGCGGGATCCTTGACGAACTGGTCGGCAACCTGGGATACATGCACAAAGCCGTCGGTGCGTAGCCCGACGTCCAGGAAAGCGCCAATTTCGCTCAGCCGTACCACTTTGCCCTTGAGCATCCCGCCAATTTCAAGACCTTCCAAGCGGCCACCCTTGTTGGCATGCATACGCGGGCGGCGTCCGCCACCCCGAGTCAGACAACGACGCACCAGGGATGGAACTCGCTCACTCCAACCATTTTCTTTAAGCAGCTCTTCCCAGTCCAGGCCTTGCGCCTTGGCGGGATCCTTGAGCACATCTTCAAGTTCAACCACTTCGGTAGCTTCTACCAACTGGCGCAGAGCTTGATAGTAGATTGGGTGCAGTGCACGCGCATCGAGGGGTTCCTCGCTGACCCTGCAACGCAGGAAGCACATTGCCACCCGCCACTCCTGCTCGCTCAAGCAGATCCGGTTCTGGAAATCGGCTAGCGACATGAAGGGGGCGGTAGAACGCTCAACCTCGACACGAGTTGGGTCAACACCGGGAACCGACTTTAGTTCATCATGAGTGCCGACATTCACATCAACCCCACGGCCGGCCAACAGGGACTGCACGAATACTATTTCAAAGGTGTCAAGGCGATGATGGTTGACCTCGCTGCGACCGGCCACAAAGGCACGGACGATATGGGGGGTGTGCAGTGCTGCAGCGCGAGGGCAATGAACCAGCCGCGCCAACATCAGGGCTTGGCGCTCATCATGGGTCAAGTGTGATTCTTCCAGCCGACGGGCAACCTCCCGTAACAGTGTCCGCACCACCGCCACCGGCACCAACACCTGGCGGACCTTACCGCTCTTGCGCAAATGCTCGAGCACCTTGCTGCCATGGTTTCGGGTGGGCGAATCAGCCTGCAATGCAGCCACCAATGGACGGTCCTCGCCGATGAAGGCGTCAACTTTTTCGACGAAATCTTCGGCCTTGGGATTCAGCACAATACCGCGCATGAAAATGCTGTCCGCGCTCAAAAGAACCATTTGTACCTTGCCACTGCGCTGGGCAGCAATACCGACAATCAGTCCTTCCTGACGGCCACGATCAAGCGCCAAGTGGGCATGATTCCAGGCATGCTCAAGTGCTGAGCTTTCTGCTAATCGCTTGAGTCGCGCGCGTGCTTCCTGAACAAAACGCGGCAAGCGTTCTTGCTGAAAGAACTGTCGAAACAATTCAAGGTAGTTGTCGCGTTCCTGTGGTGGGGACTCGACCTCGGAGTTGAAGATGGCGTCAATCTCAGCTTGTGGAACGACAAACTCAACCTGCAGAGCATGAGCATGCTCGCCACGACGCACCGCCAGATATGACTGCGCCGGGAAGGCTTCGAGTTTATATTCCTGACCGGCGAACTGCTTGAATAGACGCAGTTCGTCTTCCTTGGCTTCACATAATCCGATCTTGATGGTTGCGTGCTTGCGAAAAACCGCACGGGTTACCAGGGCCACTTTCATATCGCCTCGCAAGGCCTCCAAAAACTTGCCATGTTCCTCTTTTTCGGGAGTCTCAACTCCTTCCGGTGGGTTGGCTGGTTGAAGCGCAATAGAAATGTCTTCAAGGGTGCCGTCATCGGTGGCGGCAGCGACCAACTCTTCAATTTCAGGCATTTCCTTGCCGGCCAATGAGGTCAGCAAGTTGGCACGGCGACGTGCAACCGGAGCTTCGGCCTTGAGACCATCAAGTAAAAGCTCGAAGCCAAGCGGGCTCGGGAATGCCCCGGCCAACATCGGATCGGAGAGTTGTAACCAGGATGGATCCTCGCCTTGAGCAAGGGAATCGCGCAAGTGCCTAAAAACCGGGACCTTGAGGCCAAGGGCACGAGCAGCATGCTGGTCACCCTGCGGCATGTTGGAAGAATTCATGACCGCGGATTCTACCACCACCATAAAAAAGGGGGCGGCCAAGCACTGGTCATGGCCGCCCCGACAGATTGATGACTTGGATTAGTTGTCGCCCTGGGTATCGCCAAGAAGTTTTTCGGCAATGTAGGAAGGGACCTCACGGTATTCCAATGGTTCCATCGAGAACGTCCCTCGACCTTTGGTAAGGCCGCGCAAGCGACCGGCGTAGTTGAACATTTCAGCAATCGGTACAGCGCCGCGAACCTCACGCAAATCACCGGTCACGGCGATTTCATCAACCGCTACACGACGAGTATTGAGGTCGCCAACAACATCCCCGATGTATTCCTCGGGAACTTGCACTGACAGTTTCATATAGGGTTCAAGAATGGTGGTGTTGCCTTCACTGGCCATGCGGAATCCGAGCATGCCGGCTGAATTGAAGGCCAATTCACTGGAGTCGACATCGTGGGTCTTACCGTAGTGCAGGGTCGCCTTGATGTTGACGAACTGCCATCCGATGCGTCCGCCACTCTTCATTTGTGCGGTAATGCCGGCTTTTACGGCGGGAACGTATTGACGCGGAATCACGCCTCCAGAAATATCATCAACGAACTCGAGACCATCCTCCTCGGCAGCCAAGTTGGGTTCGAAACGGATGTTCGCAACCGCGTACTGACCGGAACCACCCGACTGCTTSWTGTGACGAGCTTCGACGTCCTTTTCAGCAGTTAGAGTTTGACGGTAGGCCACCTTGGGAGCACCAACAGAAATCGGAACCCCGTGGTCGCGATCAATCCTGGTAGTGAYAATTTCAAGATGAAGTTCACCCATTCCAGAAATCACGATCTCGTCGGTTTCCTGATCTACCGAGGCATGGAAGGATGGATCCTCCTTGCACAGGTTGCCGAGAATGCTGGCCAGACGATCACGGTCCTTGAGCGCTTTCGGTTCAATCGACATCGAAATAACCGCTTCCGGAAAGGTCATCGACTCGAGCACCAGTTGCTCCTTCATATCGGTGATGGTGTCACCAGTGGTGGTGTTCTTGAGGCCTACTACGGCACAGATTTCACCAGCATTGACAAGGTCAACCGCTTCGCGCTTATCAGCATGCATGAACATCAAACGACCAATCCGCTCGCGTTTGCGAGTACGGGGGTTGATWACTAGGTCACCCCGACGGAGGGTACCGGAGTAAACGCGCACGAAGGTGAGGTCTCCGTTTGGGTCGGCGATAGTCTTGAACGCCAGGCCTGAGAATGGTTCGGAGGAACTTGGCTCGCGGGTAATTATCACTTCCTCATCGTCCGGGGAAGTGCCAGTTATGCCTCCTACTTCCAACGGGTTGGGAAGGTAGTCGATGATGGCGTCGAGCAGGAACATTACCCCCTTGTCATGAAGAGCTGAGCCACAGAAAACCGGGTAAGCGTGGCGGGC
>NVRO01000103.1 GCA_002400895.1 Planctomycetota bacterium | reverse complement strand
TTCATCGATCACATGGCGTCGAACGGTGGAAACGGTGCACAAGCTTACCGAGATTCTGGGTATTCCGCCCCAAACGACCACACCGCAGCTAATGGTGCATCACGTCTGCTGGTAAATGTTGGTATCGCAACAGCTATCGCACGTAAGACTGACCACCTGCAGACGCAAACGGATATCTCCAGAGCCGATGTGATAGCAGGACTCACAACCATAGCGCAGTCAGACGAACCAGCGTCAGCGCGTGTATCAGCGTGGGGGAAGATCGCCGACATACTCGGTCTGGTAACGCGCAAGGTGGATATCAGCGACAAGCGTAATCCGGTGCGCGACCAGCTCGCAGGTA
Organism: Planctomycetota bacterium; assembly: GCA_002400895.1. Next base: position 4,063 of record NVRO01000103.1, on the reverse strand, counting down.
TGACGTTGGACGCTGTGCTAGCGTTAATGGCGCGGTGGGAAAACGAACTCGACGCTCTACCGAGTGGTAACGTAATTGACGGCGACGTAATCGAGAGCGATGTAAGGGGATGAGCGATGGATACGTATCATGGAACGCGTACCTTAAACGCGCCCGTGCGTACCTTAAAGGCAGGAGTCCCTTGGAGCCAGCGCGGCAGGAGTGAACCGGGTCGGAGTCCCGCCGCATCTTGTAAGGTACTATGAGCGTTCAGACACCGAGCGGCAGACATGGAGGAGGTACGTATGGTAGAGCTGAAGCGGAGTCACGGGAGCGTCTTGGATGGGGTACAGGAGCCGGTGGCACCGGGGGATCGTGCGGCGCTACTGGGGTTACTGGGCGCGTTGGGGGAGGAGTTGGATACTGAGGCGACCCACGAGTTACTTGACGAGGCTTTACTCCAGTACATTGGGGATGCGGAGATCAGGGAGGCTGTGGAGTCTCAGGAGAGGTGGTACGCGTGAGGGCAGAGGAGTCTCACGCGGTACGTAAAGGTACTAGGGACGTTGAGACACCGGGATACGGGATTTAGGTTCGTGGTAGCGATACTCTAGTCTTGCAACGCTAAAAGCAACGCTATTTCAGGCGCGGTGAAGTTTAAGAGGAGTCTCGGTATGTTAAACAGGGCACTCGACTTCACAGAAGGCCATTCAGGGCGGATCAAGGGCTGGCTACTATGCTGGTTAGGCAGGCACGAACTGTACCGACCGGTAGGTATCCTATCCCCTCTGGGCGTGTGTCTACGTCCAGGGTGTCATCACTGTGTCTGGCTAGACGCCCGCGCGCGTACCTATGACGAGGCGAGTAATGGGCAGGTGTGACTTGTGTGGCGCTTGGCTTGTTCCGATCCTACGTGGGGGAGAACCATCGGGTCTCTGGGCATGTGGTCGCCACCCCAGCGATGGCCTAGCCAGACACAAACATTCGTTCGACCACTTCGAGCCGTACGCTTGTTGTATAGGAGTCCCTGATGGCGATTTACCGGGTTCGGTGCGAGGATTGCGGGAACGAGGAGGAGGTTAGGATAACGTTCTCCGAGTTTGATCGATTCAAGGCACGGGACACCAGGTTGGTGGCTACTCGGTGCTTACGGTGTCGGGTAACTGCGCTCGTGGTGGTACCGTCGGCGTTCACGTTTACGATATGAGCGACGCTGGTGGAGTCCCTGTGGGTGGTTCTGGCGAGTTTGGCGGACGACGCCTTCTGGGTGCTTGGGGGACCGAGGCCTACAGGGGTGGTGACTCAGATGGCTGACTGGTGGGCTCGTTTGAGGTGCCGGGTGGGTTGGCACCGGATGGACCGGACCGTGGTGTCGTATCTACCTACGGGACTCCTAGGGTGTAGCCGTGGCGGGTGCCGGCAGTACCGTATAAGGGAAGAGGATGCCGACTGAAACCGCTGTCTGTGTCTGGGACGTGATACCGTTACCGTGGTGGAGGGCGTGGTTGTGGCGCAGAGGGAAGTATCTGAGGCACGTCTGGCGAGCTCTCCGCGGGAAAGGGTGCTGATGACCACCGAGGTGTTCAGGGACAGCGTGAAGCGAACTTAGGGCTTAGCGGCCCCTTGTCTTTAGGCCAAGCGCTTCACGCCGTCCCTGATCACCTCCCAATGAAGAAAGGCGTGATGACGACTACAACCTGTGAGCACTTCTGGAAGGTAGAGCCGGCCCACGGGCCTACCTCAGAGGGCAGGTGCGAGGTCTGTCACACGGTGAAGACATTCTCCAACCTGGAGCAGACCGACCGGAGACCGAGCTGGATGCAGGTGAAGAAGAAGGCAAAGGCGAAGGTGCGACAATGATGGCTGACGATCTTATCTGTCCTCGTTGTGGGCGTGGGATTCTTATGAACACGATGCACCCATGCGTTACCACAAAGCAGGATTTGGAGGAGACCGACCTAGTCCCAGAAGAGTATTCCGAGACTAGGTGTGGGCATTTTAGTCCCTCTCCTGTTCACATGATATTGGCATCTGGCAGGTACCATTCCTTCTGTGATTTGCATTGCGTAACTCAATGGATTGAAGCTGTTCAGACCGAGGCTGTGCGGGAGGCTTGGTAGGGTGTGATAGAATGAAACTTGGGACTTCCCTGTGATGGCTGCCGGGGGGTGGGATTGCAGAGCAAGTCCCAGTTCCTCCTTTTCGCCCCCTGGCTGGTTAATCTCGGCTGGGGGGTTTTTCGTGTTCCCGTGGTAGAATTGAGAATTACATAGGACATTTCGCGGGACATTGCAGTACCACGGTAGGCGTGAGCCACGCACCGCGCCGATGGGACACTGACGCGGACAGAAAGGAAGGTGAAGCCCATGCGGGATGACAAATATCCTCGCTCGACTTCTGTGACACGCCGGGGGGATTCTCCGAGCCCGGCTGACCGCGAACGAGAGGAGAAGAGATTCCTGTGGCCCATGAAACTTTCGAGGTGAACCGTGCCGAAGGTTGACGAACGGGCACACTACCAGGCTGGCATCGCCGAGGCGAAGTTCGCCGCTGCGGACAAGTCCTTCGAGCAGTACCTGAACTCCGTCAAGATACTGGAACGCCCGCAGCCTCTAATGGGCATCACTGGCGGTGTTCGGCCTCTTGAGAAGTGGCCCCACGTTATGGAAATGGCCGCCGCCCTGGAGGAGAGTCAGAAGATAGCTGACCTGAAGGCCCGTCAGGTTGGTGGTTCCTGGTTGTTCGGCGGAGCTCGTGCCTCGTGGCTTCTGCGATTCAGGCCAGGTTCCCTGATAGGGTTGTTCTCCAAGGGAGAGACTGAGGCGAAGGCGCTGAAGGCCAAGGTGAAGTTCGTCTACCAGAACTTGCCCGACTCGTGGCGACTCCCCTTGGAAGTCGATTCGCAGCTCGAAATGGTGATCGACTTCGGCCAAGGGGTGAAGTCCCAGATCATCGTCTTCCCCTCGACGGAGGACGCGGGCAGAGGCTACGACTTCACCTACGTCCTGATGGACGAGGCGGACTCACATCCCTATTTGGACCTCAACTTCCTCGCTCTGTCCGGCAGCATCGACTCCACAGGCGGACAGATGGTGCTGCTCTCCACGGTACATCCGACAAAGGTGGAATCGGTCTTCCAGGAACTCTACCTAGGCGCTCCTCAGAACGGCTGGACCAAGATGTTCCATGGGTGGCGCTCCCGCCCTGGGCGCGACGAAGAGTGGTACGCGCGGGCGAAACGAGCTGTCCCCGAGACGGCAACGCTCAATCCTGAGCTGTACATGCTCAAGGAATATCCCGAGACAGAAGAGGAGGCGCTTGCGCCGCAACAGGGGAAAGCCCACTTCGACCTGAAAGTCCTCAAGGTAATGGAGCAACACTGCCGTGAGCCCATCGTGCGTGAAGGGCCAATGGGAATCTACGTGAAGTACCAACTGGGGCGCCGCTATGGGTGCGGCTCCGATACCTCGCATGGCACCGGGGGGGATTATTCAGTCTCGGTGGTTATGGACCTGCAAAGCGGCGCGGTCGTGGCCGACGTGATGAGCAACGAGATTTCCACCGACGAGTTCGCCGAATGGACTATCAAGATGCTCCACCTGTACCGCGACCCTATCTGGGGGATCGAGGACAACGACTGGGGAATCTCGGTAATCAAGGCGGCGGAGAAGGCTCGCTATCATCGACTTTACGGAACCACGACGCACAAAGGCAGAGAGGTCGGTTGGCATACAGATCGGAAGTCTCGTCGGATAATGTGGGGGGAACTGAGAACGCAGATAGACAGCGGGAAGTTCACGATTTACAATATAGCTGGTCTCCGCCAGTTCTTCACAGTCATGCTCAACGACGATAAGGATGGCAAACCGGAGGCGAAACAGGGAGCGCACGACGACTACCCGACAGCGTGCGCCATTGCGCTCCAGATGGAAGGGTACGCCAGCGGCGTCAGCGGAAAGGTGGTCACCGTGGCAAGTAGATTCGGAGAACTGTAATGGATAAACCAACACCGGATTTGTTAGTTGAGCATTACCAGTATTTACGGAGGACCGTCGTGAAGGACTGTGCTCGCCGAGGGTGTGCT
>NVRO01000102.1 GCA_002400895.1 Planctomycetota bacterium | reverse complement strand
GGGCGATGGGGCGTGCATGCGCACCCACACTTCGCCGGTGCAAGCGCGAGCACTTAAGCGTTTTGGAGCCCCGCTTAAAGTGGTTGCCCCGGGGCGAGTTTTCCGCCAGGAAACCCAGGATTCGACTCACGACCATACCTTCCATCAGATGGAGGGCTTGGTGGTGGCCGAGGATGTTGGGGTGGGACACATGCTCCACGCCATGAACACCATGCTCGAAGGAGTGTTCGGGCGCAAACTTGAAACCCGACTGCGGCCTGGTTTCTTCCCCTTTGTCGAGCCCGGTTTCGAACTTGATGCGCGCTGTCCTTTCTGTGACCGCGGCTGCAGTGTTTGCAAGGGGTCGACCTGGATTGAACTGATGCCCGGTGGGCTGGTTCATCCCCATGTCCTCGAGGCCTGTGGCCTTGACCCCGAGCGCTACAGCGGGTTTGCTTTCGGTCTGGGGTTGTCGCGCCTGGTGATGTTGCGCTACAACATCAACGATATCCGCTGGATGCTTGGCGGCGACCTGCGTTTTCTGGAACAATTCATCGCATGAAAATCTCTCTCAACTGGATTGGRGATTTCGTCAACCTCGATGGGGTAAGCGCGAAAGAGGTGGCGGAATTGCTTTCCATGCACACTGCCGAAGTTGAAGCCGTTGAAGTGTTCGGYCAAGCCATCGCCGATGTGGTGATAGGTGAAGTGGTCAGCTGCGAGCAACATCCTGATGCCGACAAACTATTGGTGACTCAGGTTTCCTATGGGGCTGAGGAAAGTGCGCAGGTGGTTTGTGGCGCCACCAATGTGCGTACCGGTTTGAAAGTTGCCTTTGCTCCCATTGGCAGTATGCTGCCCGGTGATTTCAAGATCAAGAAGGCGAAACTTCGTGGAGTCGTGTCGCTGGGCATGATTTGTTCGGAGCGGGAGCTGGAGTTGTCCGACGCCCACGCCGGGATTATGGAACTGAATGATGACGCCCCGATYGGAGGGCGTTTGGTTGATTGCCTGGGCTTGCTCGACCATGTTCTCGAACTGGACAATAAATCCCTSACCCATCGTCCCGACTTGTGGGGTCACTATGGCTTTGCGCGAGAAATCGCCGCATTGCTGGGACGTGAACTCAAGCCGCTCCCGGTGCTTGCAGAGTGGCCTGATGTCGGCTCTGCTACAACTATCGAAGTGGCTGATACTGCATCTTGTCCACTTTATCTGGGCCTCGAAATCGATTTGGGCGGAGTGCCGCGCGATGCTTCTGCGCACCTTCGCCGTCGCTTGCTTGCGGTAGGACAGCGTCCGGTCAATGATGTGGTGGATTTGACCAACTATGTACTTCAGGAGATTGGTCAGCCGACTCACGCTTTTGATCGCGACCAATTGGCCGGGGATGAGATATTCGTTCGCAGCGCGAGTGAAGATGAATCATTGCGCACCATCGATGATGAGCTCCGTAAGTTGTGCGACCAGGATCTGGTGATTGCAGATGCCAAGCGGGTCATCGCTGTGGCCGGTGTCATGGGTGGCGCCGATTCCGAAGTCGGGGCGCAAACCAATTCAATCTTGCTCGAGTCTGCGTCCTTCGACCCGGTTCGAGTGCGTCGTGGTTCAAGTCGTCTGGGTTTGCGTACGGAAGCCTCCGCGCGCTTTGAAAAATCACTGGATCCGGCTTTGGCGGAGCAGGCCTTGCGGCGCTTTGCCCTTTTGTTGTCCGCGGAGCGCCCCGAAGCCAAAGTGTTGTCAGCTCCTGCGCGGGCTGGTGAAGCCGCCGCCCCGGGTATTGAACTGGAACTTGACACTGTCCGCGCCGCCAAGTTGTTGAGTCTTGAATTGAGTGCCGAGGATATGCGCGATTCGCTGCAGTCAATCGGGTTTGGATGCACACTGGAGGGCTCCAAGCTGATGGCTACGGTTCCAAGTTGGCGTGCCACCAAGGATGTGACTTCCGCCATTGATTTGGTCGAAGAAGTAGGACGCCTGGCCGGATACCACCTGGTTGAGGCGACCCCGCTCAACTGGCCGGTAGTTGCGCCGTGGCAAGACCCTGCGCGGAAGCTTTGCCGGCGGCTTGAAGACCGCGTCGCTGGTGCCTGGAACGGCCAGCAGACTGAATCCTATTCCTTTCTCGACCATGCATGGCTGCGGCGGCTGGGGCTGGATGAAGGGGCGATGTTGCAGTTGACTAATCCGGTGCAAGACGGTGTTGACCTGGTTCGCACCGATCCCATTCCCGGTTTGTTGGAACAGGCTCGGTTAAACGTCAGGGAGCGCGCCCAAGGATTGGTTTTTGAAACGTCCAAGGGTTACTTTCCAAGTTCCGAGAGTGAGCCAGTGGAACGCCATTGGTTTGCGGCCCTTGCCTGGTGCGAAAGCGGATTGGATGCCGATGGTCCGGGCAGTCTGTTCGGCAAGGGTCGGAGTTTGGTGGAAGACTTGCTGGACTTGTGTTCCATTATCCCGAGGGCTGCTCACCCCGGGGATTCAACTTCCAGTTGGGCGCACCCACATCGGGTACTTGGTTTCGAGCACGGTGGACGCCAGCTTGGCCTCTGTGCGCAAATCGACCCGCGCATCGTCAATGACTGTGGAATCGATAATCGGGACTTTGTGGCGGTGTTACTTGATATTCAAACTCTGGTTGCCGTCCAGGAGGAAGGCGGAGGGCGGAGTCAATTTGTGGTCCCGGCCAAGATGCCGGCCATCAAGGTGGATATTGCGCTGGCTTTGCCTGCCTCAGTCTCCTTCCAGGAGGCCGAAACTGCCATCCGAAAATGTGGTGGAAAAATCCTTGAGAAACTTGAATTGTTCGATATCTTCTCCGGTGGCAGTCTTGAAAAGGGATTTCGCTCCTTGGCCTTTCATGCGGTTCTGCGGGCTGATAATCGCACTTTGTGTGACCAGGACGAGCGCAAATTCCTGAAAAAGGTGAGTGGTGTTGCTGAGCAAATGGGCGGCAGTTTGCGCAGTTGATCTATTGCAATTGACGCAACGGACGGTTGGCGAGCAGGATTGAGTGACGTCCTTCGACTCCCCGGTAGATACGGTTGGTGCAAAGTTGTTCAAGTGATTTGACAGTTTCTTCACGACGCTGCGGATTGCGGTCATGAACCAGCAGGAAAGCGGCTTGCGCGCCACCGAGAAGGTTCAATGAATCTTCCTGGTGGAGGTCCCTCTTGAATAGTTCAGGATTTGTCCCGAGGTATTCGCGGGAGAAGGTCCATGTTGACGGACGGGTGTTGTGGGCGGCAAGATCGTAGCGCTGGAGTTGGAAGCCCAAACCGTAAGACCATGCGTCAAGCTGGGCTCCCTGCCAATCTGCACCCTCGCTCGCCAGCAGTTGTTGACTGGCACGGTCTTCGCTACGGGTATTGATGGGCTCCAAGTGCCAGGCAAGGCTTACTGCGATGAGGGCAATCCACCCGGTCAGCAGGAGGTTGAAGCGGCGATGCATCACCGTGCGCGCCCAATAAGGGGCGAGCAATAGAGCAAGTCCGGGCAGGGCTGGGGCCAGGTAGGCGGGCTGTTTGCCGGACGGAATACTGAAAACAACAATAGGAATCAAAATCCATGCGGCGTGAAAGATGATGTCTTTACGTGCAATCGAATCACTGTTTTTTGGGGGCGTGGGTTTCCCCTTGGCCAATAATCCGATCAGCCACGGAAGTGCGGAGAGCAGAGTCAGAAGCGGGAAGAACCACCAGCCCTGTTCGCGTGCATGGGAATTGGAGACCAGTCTGTCAACCAGTTCCCGTCCCAGCCAAAAATCCCACAACTCCGGTACTTGAGCTGCAGCCAAGAAAAACCAGGCCATGCCGATGGACAGGATTGGTAACCATAGTGCCGGGTGCAGTAGGCGCCGTCCGCGGGTGGGAGTGGTGGGGAAAGCTGCATAGGTTCCCAAAATCAACATCACCAGCAACAGCCCGATCGGGCCCTTGATCAGAATTGTCAATCCCAGTGAAAGCCCGCACCACCAAGCATTGGAGGTCTTACCACCTTCAATCCAGTCACGGCCACAGAGCAGGGCGGAACACACCAGCAAGGACAAAACCATGTCCAGCGTAGCCAGCTGTCCCAAAGCCAGAAACATCAGGTTGGAAGCACATATGAGCAGACAAACCGTAGTCTCGTTTTGACTGCGGTGACGACGCTCACAGTAGCGTTTAAGGAGCAATAAAATAGCACCCATTGCGAGCACCGATGGCAGCCTGATGGCAGCGGCAGTGACTCCGAACAGCTTCATGCTCAATGCCATTATCCAGTACACAGCAGGAGGTTTGTCCGGATAAATTATCCCGGAGACATGTGGCAATAAGTAGTCTCCACTGATGAGCATTTCTCGTGCAGCCTCACCGTAGCGTGCTTCGTCAGGTTCCGACAATGGTCGCAGCAGGGCGCTGGCCGCAGTCAGGGCAAACAAAAGCCAGAATGCGA
>NVRO01000101.1 GCA_002400895.1 Planctomycetota bacterium | reverse complement strand
ATAGACCAACTCTATTCATGCAAATATGAGGAAAAACCCGAAGGCAGGCCATGACTTTAACTTCTCTGGATACTGTCTCAGAGGTTTCTCATCGAATTTGATTAGTTCAAAAATGTTCTTCCATGGATTGACAAAATTCCAACTGTTGCCAAACAGTATGTGCAGCCATATGAATCCTCCCCACCAAATTACCCAAACAAATGTTGGTGCAAAGTTCTTTATTGGAAATTGCGCTCCCAATACTCCAGTAAGAATAGTCAGTATGAACAATCCGATTGAAATAATTTTGAAAACGTTCAACAGTGATTTATTCTTGTATAACGTATTGACCAAACCAAGATTGCGCAAATTATAAGTCCAATACGAATCGTCGTATGACTTGCTCTTTACAAATAGACTAATTATGGCGAATGAAGCAATTACTGCAGCTCCACCACCGAACCAATACAGATATCCAGGAATAGGAAGATCTATCTTCGAACCAAAACCATGAGCATAAGCATTGGGCAAAAGCAATAATTGAAGTAGGATTATGATAAAAAATATTTTCTTCATTTCTTGAATGTATGTCTACTTGTGTAACCTCAACAAAAAAATTTATTGAATCAAGCCTTAGGCATGACTTCCAAGAATCCAATCAATATGGCTTTTTCCTCTTCTTCTCCAGAATGTATCTCAATATCAAACCTGCCTGGGAGCATCGCAGGAAAACTCAATACCTTAACCTCATCTGCCATAAGCATTGTCTCATGGTCGTATTCGTGTATATGAAATCTCAGATTCTCATCAGATTTTATATTAAGTAATACTTGATTTCCTACTTCTACTGAAATTAAAGGCGGATCTAAAGTCATCTTTCGATTAATTATATTGATTTCAAATTCCTTTATTTTCTCTACATCGACCTCTTTAGCAACTTCAATCTCTATTTGATTTCCAACAGATTCATCTTCTGTACCCATAAATGTGAAAGCAACTATTGCTAGAAAAATTAAACCAACTATTCCAACTAGAAAATTCTTATTTTTTTGTGTACTCATTTCTAATATAGCACTTATTGTTTCTATAATAAAAATCTCACTACGTTAAAGAACTAATGCTAACGCTGTTAACGAAAATTTAGTTATTTAGACTAACCAGCGCCACGTGGTGCTTGACATACTCCAGCTGGGGAGTGACATCTACCAGTCTGTGCATTGCATACTTGCGCTCCTCCACATCCACAGTCGAACTGACATGTGTTGCAAAGTTCGTGAGCATCACATACACCATTACCACATGAGTTTGATAGAGTTGTACATGTTTCTGCATCCATCCAATTTGGACATTTAAATCTTGGTGCATTTGGAAGTAAAGGTGATATGTCGCCAACCGCAGAGATAGATAACGATTCATCTTCTTCTCCACCTATTCCTAATATTGGTACTCCACCTGTAAAGATCATATAACCTACTATTGCAGTTGCTATGAGAAGCGGAATAGGAATGAATTTTTCATATTGGGCTGACATGTACGACTACTGAGAGTATTTCATTAATAAATATTACTAAAAAATTATTAATTTTATCACTAGGTTATCTGGGTATTACGGTAATAGTTCCCATCATGTATGGATGTGGTTTGCAAAAATACTGGAATGTACCAACCTCATCAAATACGAAACTTGCATAGTTCTGCCTCTGCATATCTATATTGAATATATTGTCCGGAGAATTCACTGAATGAATTACATCATCTTTGTTGTACCAAGTTACCTTTGTTCCTTGTACTATTGTTAATCCATGAGGCTCAAAATTATAATTCTCGATATCTATCTGAACTTCATCCATTCCAATTACATCAAGAATCAAAAAGAATGTTTTGACCGTGTTCTGGCTCTTTGCCACAATAGTCATGTTGTGTTGGCCAACTGCAGAATCTTCCATAGGATTAAAAGTTACTGTTGCAACTTGTTCGACATCTTTACTGACAAAATATGCTGTATTGTCAAAATCAACCTTCACTCCAATCAACGGAGTCTTGATTACGAAGTTAACATCTGATTCAAAACCGAGTTCTGAAGAAAGCACAAATCTTGCCTCAACTTTTTCACCAAGCATCGTCTGTACAATTTCTTGTTCAGATTCTACATTGAAGAATCCTTTTTCCACTACAGGTTTACTTGTATTTTGTTCAGGACTGTCTACATTCCCAATCAAAATATAGCCGATACCTATGACAGCTAAAATAATGACGCCTATGATAATATAATTTCGCACAAAACTATTATTGCTGGTCATAATATAAAGATATGACAAAAAATATGAAATTTATTACTATTTTGTTGACGCTTCTTTTGCTTACCTTTATTCCTCAATCTATTTCACAGTCCCCTGAAGGGATTAACTGGACCCAACCTGCTTTTGATATTTTTAATTCTGCACACAACCCTCAACAAATTATAACTCGGGAAAATGTTCAAAATATAGAACTGAAATGGATTTATCAATCACCCGACAGACCAGCTCCAATCCCTGGAGCGCGTATGGCATTCGGTACACATGCCCCACTAATCGCTGTATATGGACTTTTGTATTTTGTTACTGAATCGAATAAACTGACAGCTCTCAACACACTAAACGGCGAAGAACTCTGGACATTTCAATACGATCCCGTCGAACTTGTACTTTCTGAAGACTGGTCAATGTTGGAGGCACAACATTCTATCAGTTTTTTCCATGATTTACTGTGGATGCAGACAAACGACTGCCATATCTTTGCGTTTGATCCATTCACTGGCGAAGTAAAAAATGAGATACTGAATACATGTAGCGACGTTCCAGGTAATTCAGGAAAGTATGTAGGGCATTACTCTCCAACATTTTTCGAGACTATAATAATCAGCAGAGTATCAGCAGGCGGAGGAGGCGGAAGAAGTTTCATTGCTGGTTATGACGAGTTTAATGGCAGACTCTTGTGGCAATGGTTCTCTGTCCCGCCAAGTGGCGGAGATCCAGAATGGGATTTTAAGGATGCCGCAAAAGGAAACATAAATCCATATCTAGGAGATTGGGGAGAGAACGATCTCATTGGCGGAGGCTCGATATTTTCCTTGGTAGCAGTCGACGAATCTACTGGAATAATTTATTTCCCAACTGGCGCTCCTGCATTAGCTTACGATGCATCACTTCGACCAGGTCCAAATCTCTACTCTAATTCAATTGTCGCTCTTGATGCGAATACTGGTAAAATGATTTGGTACCATCAAACAACTCCTCATGACATTAACGGTCATGAACCAGCACGCTCATTGATTCTTGCTAATGCTACAATAAACGGAGAAGAAAGAAAAGTAATACTCTCATCCACAAAAGGAGATTATGCATATGTTTTAGACGCTGCAACAGGGGAACTTCTACACAATCCTATAAGTTTCGGCGCACAAAAAATTAGTGCATACAACACCAACCAAGGAAACAATGCCGACATGAATCTATCTCAGGATGTTCTGGAGGGAAATGAATACTGTCCAGGAGCTTTCGGTGGAGTCGCCAGCACTTCGGCATTCGCTGATAACACTTTCTTTGTTGCAAGCCAAAATTATTGTTCGAAATTCAATGCAGGACAGATTCCTTACAAAGAAAAACTAATTAATGGTTTCCAAATCGAACCTTCATTGGCAGGACAGAGCTCTACAGTTCATGCAATCGATGTTTCCACCGGCCAAATTAAATGGACATTTCCAATCGAGTCCAGATATCAAGGTGGCATTACTGTAAGTGGCGGAGTCGTTTATCTTGTCGACATATCTGGAAACTTCTACGCTCTTGATTCCGAAACTGGCGATATGTTGAAAAAAATTCCTATGAATGGCGCAGGAAATACTGGCGTAACAATTGCATCAGATGCCAATGGCGATATGCGTTTATTCATTGCAACGGGCGGAATCAAATCAGGTATTATAACTGCATTAGGCCTACCTGAAGAATCTACTGTTGACAACGATGGAATTTCTCGACGTGGTATAATTGGTTCGCTAGCTCTTACATCGATAGTAGGAATACTGTATTTGGCATTCTTGAGATTCTACAAGAAAAATTAATCATTTTTTTAATAGAAAAATCATATTAATATATTATTAAGTTATTAATATTTTATTGAAAAATAATAACATTATCTATACAGTTTCTATTTTATTTATATTTTTATTGCTTATCCCGTCTTCGATATTTCAGGTTACTGCACAAATGGAAGGTCTGAATTGGGAACACCCTGCATTCGACCGAACCAATACAGGATTTAGTCCACAAACACAAATCAACAAAGACAACATTGACGATTTAGAATTACGCTGGATCTTTCAAGTCCCTGGCTATTGGGGAAGTGGAGGCGGAGTACCTGGGGAAGTTATTTCTGTAGGAGACGACGGCCATGAACGTGGAGAAGGAGGTTTTAATTTTGAGGTACCACATGTACCTACTGGTGTGCAAACAGTTCCACTTGTTGTAAAC
>NVRO01000100.1 GCA_002400895.1 Planctomycetota bacterium | reverse complement strand
TTTGGCCGCCTTCAGATTGGGAGCAGGGCGTACTAGAGAGGGGCAGGAGCTCCACCCGGGAGTTGGTGTCAAGATGTTGGTCAAAAATGCCGATAAAGTCTCAGCAGGACAGCCTCTAGCAGTGCTGCATCATCAACAGGGACATGGGCTGGAAGAGGCCCGAATGCTGCTGGCAAAGGGAATACTGATTTCCTGAAACCGCTAAAATTCGGTCCAATTACCTCCCCACGTCGCTCTTTTTAGGTAATCTGGAAGTTGGCAAATTTGCTAGCACCGCCACCTGGACATTCCCGGGTTTTTCCGGGTAGCTCAAATGCGCTCCCATCGTCTCTTCTTCTTTCTTTCAGCGAGCCTTGCCTTGCTGTTGGTGACCGTCGGTATGTCCGGCTGTCGAGGTGGTGGAGATTCGGTTTCAACCAGTTCCAGTGGTTCCGCGGCCGGCGCCGCTACCGGCAACTGCATCGTTTGCCATACCGGCATCGAGATTGCCCATGAGAAGTTCGTCCTCGGCTGTGCCCAGTGCCATGGCGGCAACCCCGAGGCGACCACCAAGGAGGCAGCTCACGTTCAGCCACTCGCCGCATTGCCACGTGATGGCACCATTCTGCCGATCGATTATTTCGATCTCGACTATCTGCGCTTCGTCAACCCCACCAACTTGCGGGTGGTCAAGACAACTTGTGGCCAGAGTGGACAAGGGCTTGGCACAGCTTGCCATTCTTCCTATGCCGATGACGTAATGAAGTCGTTGATGGCAACYACCACTGGTCATCTGGTYGGTSGTGCTTTCCAGCAGGGAATCGTTGAAACCCGCGAAGGTGAATGGGGAGTAATGGCGGTTGCCGACTTGGATGGCGATGTCCCGATTGAGCTGGGTGCGCTCGCTTCAATCAGTCAAATCCCGGCTGAAGATACATCCTGGCCGAGTTCGAGCGTGCAACGCCATTATGGTGACGTACCTCGAAAACTCTGCACTGTTTGTCACCTGTGGTCGCGAGGTCTTGGTGATCGCGGCGTTACCGGCCATGAGGGCARGTACCGCTCCGAGGGATGTGCTGCCTGTCACTTCCTTTACGCCAATGATGGTCTTTCGCACTCCGCCGACCCGACTATTGACAAGACCRAAGTCGGTCATCCGGTGATACACAAGATTACCAAGCGCATTGACACCAACCAGTGCCTGCATTGCCACACCAGGGGTGCGCGGATTGGTTTGTCCTTCATGGGGCTGGCTCAGCTTCCACCAAACACCCCCAAGGGGCCGGGTTTCGCCGGCATCAGTGATGAGGTTCTTTACGGTGGCTACCACATTGAGAACTCCGAGGTCTGTCCTCCCGACATCCATTACGAGCGCGGCATGCACTGCATTGATTGCCACGTCCGTGAGGAAATCATGGGTGACGGCAATATCTACGGACACATGGATCAGTCGACCCAAATCGAGTGCATCGATTGCCACGGCACTCCGGGCGCATATGGTTCAATGGAAACCGACCGCGGTATTCTCCATGACAATCTGCGCTGGGACAGCTTCGGTACTTCAACCTTAATGATCCTGACCGGCAAGGTGGACGGGGTCGAGCATATTGTTCCACAGGTGAAGGACATCGTTGATCCTGGCAGCATGTTCTACAACTCGAATGCGGCTGCGGCGATGACCTCCGACCATATCAAGGAAGAAGGTGGCCTCGAGTGCTATGCCTGTCACGCTGGCTGGCAAAACAATTGTTATGGTTGTCATTTCTACCGCGATCTTGACGACACTCAGCTCGACTTCCTGGACGGAGCCGCAACTGTCGGGCATGTTGAGACTGGTGACAAGTACTTCATGAATTGGAAGAACTTCCAGATGGGCTGGAATGCCGAAGGCAAAATTGCCCCTTACATGACCGGCTGCCAGGTTATTACCAACGTCAAGGATGAGAATGGCGATTTGATTCTGAAGCAGGTTCTACCGGTGAGCGGCCAGGGACTGAGTGGACTTTCGCTCAATCCTGAACAACCGCACACTATCCGTGATACTCCCCGCAGTTGTCAGGAATGCCATCGCAACCCTGCCGCACTTGGTTTGGGAACGGAAAGTTTCAATCTCGCTCGCGCCCATCTGTATGTTCTTACCTCGCCAGCCGGATCATTTTCGGTGGTTGACCGTGGTGCCGACTTCGGTTCGGGTGGAAGCGGTAATCCCAAGGACCCGGGACGAGATAACCACGCTGGTGTGCTCGGTTCGGTGTCCCTGCCGATGCCGCGTTCCCTGGCTGTTGTTACCGACCCGATTCATGGGGTAACTGATTGGGCTTTTGTCGGCGATTACATGCTTGGTCTGTTGGTGATTGATTGCTCAGACCCCACCGCCCCATTCATTCATGCAACCTTGCCCATGAATGACCCCCGCGATCTGGTGGTCGCAGGTGACACCCTGTATGCTGCGCATGGCGCAAATGGGGTGTCTATTTATGACATTACCGATCCCAGTTCACCACAGTTGCTGTCAGGATTTACCACTACCGAGGCGCGTGCGGTAGCGGTTCACGGCATTTATTTGCTGGTTGCCGATGGCCCTGCCGGATTGAAAATTCTGGATATTCGCGACCGCTTTAATCCCAGTCTGTTGTCGGAACTGGATCTTCAAGGTGGTGCTGGTCCCTGTGATACCAACGATGTATTCCCATTCGCTCATTACTTCAATCCACCGGAGAGCGGCACCAAGGACTTCAAGATGGTTGCCTGGGTTGCCGACGGTGAGAATGGTATTTGCGCAGTAGATTTGAATGATCCGGTCAACCCGCGTGTAATCAGCGCGATTCAGACCACCGATGCCCAGACCGTGTTCTGCAAGTCCCATTTTGATTTTGGCGACCAGGACACCCCTTCGATGGAACACGAATACATGTGGGTTGCCGATGGTTTCGGCGGCCTCAAGGTGTTCTCCATCAATGAACCCGAGAATCCCGAACTCGTCACCAAGAAAGTTTCGTCCCTGCCGGTCTATGACGTGGCAGTGTGCAACGCTTTCGAGCCGCCCTACAACACGCTTTATGCCTTTGCCGGCATTGGCCAGGGTGGTACTGCGGTGATTGATTTCTCCGATATTCGCCACCCGGTTTCCGCTGGCCGCATCGATGTTAAGGTGCTGCGCGGAATCGTAGTGGAAAGAGTGCAGCTGGACCGTTACGTTAATGAGGATGGTGTGCAGATAAAGGACACTTCCCATGACGGTGCACGCCCATTCAATCGTACGGAGATGGAACGGATTCTTGGAGTTGTCTTTTGATTGATCGGAGAGCAGTATTTACTACTTGTGGTGCCGGTCTGCTGACCCTGTTGGGAATGTGGCTGTCTGCTTGCGCGGGTCCAGCGAAGCCTGTCGAGGGTGAGCCTGCATTGCCGCGGTGGTCTCAAGGACGGATGGAGGTCCTTCCCGACAAATGGCATGAGCGTGGAGAATGGACCGGCTCCGGTACTTGTGTCGAATGCCACGAAATGGAAATTTCCGACTTTGCCGAGGCCTCGCACCATCGCTTGCTCGAGGTTGAAGGTGTTGGTTGGGGTTGCGAAGCATGTCACGGTCCGGCCGAACACCATATTGCTGCGGATTCGTCCAAGGAGATTGACTCGTTCGACCGCATGAGTACTGCAGCAGTGGCAGCACGATGTTCACGCTGTCATTTCGAGGACCTGCGGCGCATGGATGCAACCGGACTGCATTCTGCTGCTGCTGCCAATAACTGTAGTTGGTGTCACGCTGTTCACCCCGCCACCATCCAAGGGTTCCCGTCTGATCCAGGACCTTATACCGTAGCCGACTGCGGAGCCTGTCATGCCGAGGCGATGGAAGTTCACCTCAGTTCCAAGCATGCGGCAATGTCCAGTGGTTGCGAAGCTTGTCATGCCGGTGCCGAGAATCACCTGTTGTCCGGTGGTGCCCCCGGAACAATTGTCAAGCCGGGTGGTGCCGGCTATGAACAGATGTGTCAGCAATGCCATCAGAACGATCACGGCCTGCAGCGGTGGGAGAGTGGCGCTCATGCCTCCGCCGGATTGGGTTGTCTTGATTGTCACCATGTCCTCGAGCGCGCCGGTCACCCGGTTTTTGCTGATGAAGCTGCGGCGTGCGGTGAATGTCACCCTGCCGCTGCCGCTGAATTCCAACTTCCCAGCCACCACCCCATCGGAGATGGTGAAGTGTCGTGTGTCTCCTGTCACGACGTCCATGCCGGCGAAGGAATGTTCGGCGCTCGCAAGATGGGGGTGCGTTGCGATGAATGTCATCCGCAGTACGCTGGTCCCTTTGCTTTTGAGCACGAAGCAGACCGTTTCGATGGTTGTGGAGCCTGTCATGCCGCGCATGGTTCAGCCAATCGCCGGATGTTGAAAATATTGCCGGTGCGCGATATGTGCCTGCAGTGTCATGCCTCAACACCCGCCAATCACAACTTGCAAGGATTCTCAGTTTTCCGAAATTGCGTTGACTGCCACACTGAAATACATGGTTCTCATCTG
>NVRO01000099.1 GCA_002400895.1 Planctomycetota bacterium | reverse complement strand
GACATTGTCAGATGGTATTTGGCTGGCGCTTTGCCGGGAGCATTTCTGGGAGGCTGGTTGTTTTCCAGTTTGATTGTGGCGGTTCCGGATTCAGGATGCAAGCAATCGCAATACTCCTGCAATCTGAGTGTCATCTCGGCGCCAAAGCCAACCGGGGCAACAATGAAGGCCGAAATGTCGTCGGGACCACGGTTCATAAATCTAATGAATGGATAACGTTCTTCCAGGCTCAAGGGTGCGGAACTGATTGCCACCTCGTCCTGGTTGGCAACAACTTCTCCGACTTTATCCTCGAGACTGATTCCAGCGGTCTCCGTAGCCCTGCGGGGAGCCTGAAGTTCCGGTTCAACCGGGCTGAATTGCGCACAACTGGAAACTACCAGAGCAAGTAAGCAAAGCGGAAAAGGCCGGAGGGGGGGCAGGGCCAAGTCTTTTTATGGACAGCTCAGATTGCTTCTATTACCAAGGATGTAAGGTCGATGACTGGGTAACCGATAACCCCACCTTCTTCCACCACCAATACGCACGCAGACGCGCGGGCAACTTTCTTGATGGCCTGCTTAAAGGCCCATGTCGCCTTTTTCATCAACTTGTTACCTTCGGCCGACTCCTTGTCAATCCCCTTCTCCACAATTTCCTTATAAGCGGGAATCTGGAGGTAGACATCGGTGGCACGTACAGTCCCGACTTTGTCCTTCTTGCTTGGGTCAACGCTGGCTTTCTTACCGAAATACACATCGCCGGTTACGTCAATCTCCCAACTGAAATAAGCGGTCGGCTGGGACACTGCGCCCTGGCAGGTTCCCTCTACGGCGAAACTAAGAAAAAGTGCTGAAATCATCATGTAATCCCCTTTTGGTGTCGCGACCACGACTGACGCAGTCTACGTWTTATTAACGRCTTGTTTAAAGGATAGTTTGGTCTAATTTTACGGTTTTTWAATAGTTTCGGAAAATATTCGACTATTACACCATATCTAGCGTCAATAACATCATTTACGGCGGAGGGCGCACTCCCAAAAAAAGTATTGAGAATGCGCCCGAATTATTCAATCGTGGTGATTATGAGCGGGACCGCTCGCGGCCACGACCACGTTCGCGACCACCGCGGCTACCTCCACGGCTACCGCCGCCGCGACTGGCTTGACTTTGAGCCGCCTCAATCGCATCTGCGACGTCTTCTTCGGCCATCATCGCAATGCGACGTGAGAGGCGTATCTTGCCGTTCTGGTCGACGTTTACGACCACAAACTCAAGCGTGTCACCTTCCTTACAGACATCCTCCACTTCTTCCACCCGACCCTCGGCCAGTTCGGAAATGTGGCACATGCCCTCTTTACCACCACCGATATCGGCGAAACAACCGAAAGGCTTGATGCTGGTAACTTTGGCGTTGTAGCGCTCACCCGGCATCACATCACGCAATTGCTCGATTATGGTGGCGAGACAGGCTTCGACATTCTTGAGCGGAGTTCCCGACACCTGAATGTCACCCTCGTCATTAACCACCGAAACCGTGACCTGGAAGTCCTCCTGCAACTTCTTGATGTTGGCTCCTTTGGGGCCAATCAAGAAACCAATCTTATCGGGATTGATGCGGGTTCCCTTGTTGACTGGAGCGTAAGGGGACATTTCTGCAGGACTATCGAGTGCTTCAGCCATTTTCCCAAGGATGTGAAGACGCCCTTCATGAGCCTGGGCCAGGGCCTCTTCCATGATCGAGTCGGACAGCCCTTTTACCTTGATGTCCATTTGCAGGGCGGTGATGCCTTCAGCAGTACCGGTGACCTTGAAGTCCATGTCGCCATGGTGATCTTCGGAGCCAAGGATGTCTGACAGGATGGCGTATTCATCGCCTTCCTTGATCAGCCCCATGGCAATACCGGCGACCGGAGTTTTGAGCGGTACGCCGGCATCAAGCATCGCCAGGCAACCACCACAGACCGAAGCCATTGATGAGGAACCGTTTGATTCGGTAATATCGGAAACAATCCGTACGGTGTAAGGGAAGTCGCCGTAGCTTGGCATGACCGCACTTAAGGCACGCTCGGCAAGTGCACCGTGACCAAATTCGCGGCGGGAGGTGCCACGATTCGGACGAGCTTCACCGACGCAGTAGGGCGGGAAGTTGTAATGCAACATGAAGCGATTCTTGTGATCACCGTGGTGGAGATCATCAACGATTTGCTCGTCGTCGGCAGAACCTAGAGTGGCAACCACAATGGCCTGAGTCTCGCCGCGGGTAAACAGGGCAGAGCCGTGAGTACGAGGAAGGAAGCGGGTTTCAATGTCAATCGGGCGAATCGTCTTGGTATCACGACCGTCAACACGGTTTCCCTTGAGGGTCATATCGCGCTCAGTCGAGTTGAGAACCGACTTGGTGGCCTTTTTAACCTTGGACTGTTCTGCCAGGGCGTCCTCGTCGTCACCATCTGCGGCAAGTTCACTAATGGCATCGGCCACCAGTGCATCGACCGCCTCGTAACGTTCGCTCTTGCCTTTGGTCAGCAGCACTCCTTCAATCCGTTCACGGCCAAGGAACTCGAGAACTTTAGCTGGAGTTTCCTCATCCGTTTCAGGAAGTGGGACTTCAATTTTAGCTTTGGAACCGCTCTTTTCGCGCAGCTCTTCAGCCATTTCGCCGATTGCGCGGCAGACCTCGTGGCCGGCACGCAGGGCTTCGAGCACTCCCGCTTCGGAAAGTTCCTTAGCTCCGGCCTCGACCATGCAAACAGCGTCGTTGGTAGCGGCCAGCACCATGTCGAGAACGTTGTCATCCGAATTGAGGATGGAGTGGGTCGGGTTGATTACCACGTTGCCATCCACATATCCCAGGCGCACCGCGCCCATGGGTCCGAGGAATGGAATGTCGGAGACATGTAAGGCAACGAACGACGCCACCATTGACAGGGCCTCAGGCTCGTTTTCCTGGTCATATGAAAGCACCTGTGACATGACTTGCACTTCGTTGGCGTAGCCTTCGACGAACATTGGACGAACCGAACGGTCGGTCATGCGCATGGCCAGCACTTCCTTGGTGCTGGGACGACCCTCACGACGGAAGAAGTTGCCGGGGATTGAACCTGCGGCGTAAGTCTTCTCGCGATAGTCGACGGTAAGAGGGAAAAACGGCAGGTCACGAGGACCTCCATCCACCACTGCTGACATTACAACAGTTTCCCCATAGGTGGCGATGACACAACCGTTTGCCTGTTTGGCAATCCAGCCGGTCTCAAGGGTCAGAGTACGTCCGCCAATCTCACGTGAGACCGACTGGACATTTGAATTTTTCGAAATGGTCATTATTCTTTCCGCTAGTGGCCGGGTCTTCCTGACCCGTGCCGATT
Organism: Planctomycetota bacterium; assembly: GCA_002400895.1. The sequence goes on along the minus strand of NVRO01000099.1, from coordinate 1,169 downwards.
AATTTGGTTTATTGTCTTCTTGATTTRCAGTTTMTACGGCAGACCAAGTCTGCTCGCACCACCARTTGGTGGATGGAATGTCTCAGGGCACATTCCCGCCCGGGGTGAATTCAGACTACCTTTAAATGCAGACTGCGCTTCACGGTTCAGCCCCTGATTCCCAGGGACTTAACAACAGCGGTGTACCGCTCGGTGTTTCTCGATTTGAGGTAACCAAGCATTTTCTTCCGCTTTGCCACCATTCCGACGAGTCCACGCTGGGTGGAAACATCCTTCTTGTGGGATTGGAGATGCTCAGTCAAATTTCTGATGCGTTCGGTAAGGACGGCAATCTGAACTTCAGGAGAGCCGGAGTCACCTTCTTTGGTGGCGTACTGGCCGACAATTTCGGCCTTGCGTTCTTTGCTGACGGACATGCAACCTCCAGGTTGTTCGTCGTTTTAAATTGAATTGATTAGTTCCTTGAAACCAGAACTGGGGTTCTCCAGTAACAAGGACCGAGCAGTATAGCTGTATTACATGGGGGGCGGGGCCGGCAATTTGACCAACAAGCCGGAGACCATCTGCCCAATCAGGCGATTTGCCCGACGTCCGACCATGATTGATCCCATTTCGCCGGCGGCAAGCTGAACTTTTGCGTGGTGCCGAGCATTGAACAGGACGGCGCCGTTGTCACCGTAGATACTAATCTCGACGTCAAAGCGCAGAGTCCCAGCCGAATAGGCCCTGGTCTCATCCCAGGAATAAACCAACACTTCAACTCCCCCGGTGCGGGCAAGCCCGAGTGAGGAGGCACTGGTAGCCTCGAATTTATTGTCCAGATAGTCCGGTGAAAGCGGGGAGTAGCCACGTTTCAGGAAATAGGCACGCACCGCCTTGCGCACCTGCTTGGTAGGCGCCATTTGGGTAGCGGTTTTATCAACCACTTGCATCACCGCAATATCACTCGGAAGCTGGTCGGTGAACAGGTTGGTGTAGTTTTCGATACCAGGCGTAGTAGCTTGGGCGCTGTCGGTGTTCGGGGCTTGGCATGCAACCAGGGCAGCACAGCAGCAGATGGTCAGTAGGCGGTATTTCATTGGACGTTGAATGGGGTTCCGGGAACGGATGCGGACCAGGTCTCGCAATCCCGAAACAGGGCAGCAAAGAAACTGCCGTTGGTTGAGGGG
>NVRO01000098.1 GCA_002400895.1 Planctomycetota bacterium | reverse complement strand
ATGACCATTTGCATCCACTTGAAGCGGGATAACTCTGTAAGGAGGTGAAACATATCCCGGTCCAAAAGGAGTATTGACAGGACCGCCACCTGCTGCAGACCATACGAAGTATGCAAGATCTCCAGCAGTACAGTTGGTGAGATCAATCTTCGCAGTCGCACCTGCAACCAGGTTGGTGACGCTTAGAGTAGGTCCGGGAGGGGCAACTCCATTGACGGCAATGTCGTCAATCTGAATACCATCCAGATAACCCATCGGGAAGTTGTCATCCTGAGCAAACAGCAGGTAGAACTGACCGTCGGTGCTCACACCGGCGTTAGAAATATCCACTCCAGAGATAACAGTCCAGACCATGGCCAAAGGCTGCCAGCCGGGATAGACATTAGTCCATGCAAGGCCGTCAGTACTAATCCAAACACCGTCCCAAGTATCAGCCTCTTCGCCATGGTCAACGATTCCGAAATCCAAGGTCAAATCACCTTGACCGGAACCATCTAGACCAATAACCAGTCCATTTCGAGTTTCCACTCCAGTAGGACCTAAAGGATCTCCACCCATTTCAAGGCAGTAGGAACCTGCACCCGGATGACCTGCCCAGAGACCTGCACCGGTGCCAGTTTCCTGGCCACAAGCGCCGCGTTGGCCGATGTTACACCAGGCGCGAACGTCCGGTCCAATTCCAGTCAAGCCATCCAATTCGTTGGTTGCCATGTGTGTAGGCACCACACCGGCGTGGGATTCGAAATCCTCGGTATAGCCAGCCGCTGCCACATGTGCCGCAGGAAGGTTTGGCCATGCAGCCGGAGGAGGAGTACCACTTCCAACCACGTCGTAAACACCGATGCTGTCAGGAGCAGTTTGGTGAAGCATCACAATGGACAAACCATTAGCGTTGCGGGAGTCGTTGTAGACATCCGCACCACCTTGAGAACCACCAAGTGCAGTGAAGAAGGTGCGACCGGTTTCCAGTCCGGTTGCAGGGTCAAATTCAACAGCAGAAGTATTGGCGGAGGTCGACCAAATGGCGTTGCTGGAAGAATCCCAACCAAAACCGTATGCAGAAATGGCAGGGTTTGAGAAGGAGTTAATTACCGCTCCAGTTGTCATATCAAATTCGAAGATATCGGAAGTAAATGACTTGGTGAAGTAGTTTCCAGTGCTCGGGTTTTCGCAAAGCGCGCGAACCGTACCAGTTACGTTTGACCACAAGGTGCTGGCGTAACTAATACCACCGGTAACCGGGTCGTAGGTCATGATTTCAACATATCCGTTGTCGTTACCTACATACAGGGTATTGGCGGCTTCGTCAGCTTCCATGTCACGTCCACCCCAACCACCGAAGTTGGTACCGCTGACATTTTGCGGATATGAAGTGATGTAAACACCATTCATGTCGTACTGGTGAATCATGTAGTTGTTACCGAGTGTGGTGTGTCCACGACCAGTTACCCAAAATGAACCCCATGCCTCTTCAACTCCGAGGCAGCGGTTATCGTAGGGAGCGGCTTCGACATCGAAAGGACCGGCAATCAAATCACCGAGGGCTCTGGTGCCGCTACCGTTGGAGGGGGCGATGATTCCACTCGGGTCAACTTCATTTTCTTGGGCACCGATATCGGCACTGAACGAAGCAACCGCAAGAAGACTAATTAAAATGTTAAATTTTGTCATTTTTTCGGGGGCAAATGTTTAATGGGGATGGCCCAATTTCAAAAGGTAATCTCCGAGTCAGGCCGTTACATATAGACTTTACGTTTATTTGCCCTGTTTATGGAGGCTAATAACGCAATATATCACCGATTCCGGAGTTGAATAAATATCACAAATGCTCCTTATTCTACTTATTTACAAAGACTTCCGAGTGATTTGCCCATTCACATGCGACGCGCAAATACAATCCCCGCATGAGTTTGAAGTCAATTTGCGACAAGGTAACAAACGTTAACCGTATCACTCCCGATGAGGCTATTGCCCTTCACCAGGACGCTGACATTGCGACATTAGGATTGCTGGCGGATGAGATTCGTTGCCGCAAACATCCTGATGACATTGTCACCTACATTATCGACCGCAATCTCAATCCGACCAATGTGTGTGTAACCGACTGCGGCTTTTGTTCCTTTTACGCAAAGCCCAAGGATGAGGACAAGGCTTACGTACTGGATCGAGAAACTATTTATCGCAAAGTACAGGAAACCGTTGACGTTGGAGGTGTGCAAATCCTCATGCAGGGTGGTCACCATCCCAAGCTTGATGTTGTTTGGTTCTGCGACTTATTAAAGGACTTGAAAGAGCGCTGGCCCGATTTGCATTTACATGCAATGTCACCACCAGAAATTGTTCATTTGTCGCACCTTGCAAAAACAAACACACGGGAAATCCTGGCTACATTGCAAGCTGCGGGAATGGATTCCATGCCTGGTGGCGGTGCCGAAATCCTGGTTGATGCGGTGCGCGAAAAAATAGCACCCCGCAAGGCCACCACTAAAGAGTGGCTTAGAGTGATGGAAGAAGCCCACGAACTGGGCATGCGTACTACTGCCACCATGATGTTCGGTCACCTTGAAAGTGTTGCTGACAGGGTTGAACATTTGGACCAACTGCGTCAACTACAAGACCGAACTGGCGGTTTTACCGCATTCATTGACTGGACCTTTCAACCGGGCGGCAATCCATTGGGAGAAAAACTGCTTGCTGAAGGATGGAAAAAGGCAACTCACGCGGAGTATTTTCGAACCACCGCAGTTGCCCGCATATTCCTCGACAACTTTGACAACATCCAGGCAAGTTTCGTGACTCAGGGCGCGGATGCCGCTGCGCTCTCCTTGCGCATGGGCTGCAACGACTTCGGCTCGGCGATGCTCGAGGAAAATGTGGTGTCCGCAGCCGGATGCTTTGAACTAATCGGGATTAATCAGATTGAAGATGCAATAACTTCGGCCGGCTTCATTCCACGGCAACGCAACCAGCGCTACGAAATCGTCGACCCGCGAGACGCGCCYATTCTTGTCGGCTAGCCGTCTGCACTATCAATTCGGAGCGATAGCGGTCGAACAGGGTCGACTTGGAAATGGTACCGAGAAAGGCCCCATCGCCATCAACAATCGGCAACACCCATTCACCTGAAGATTCGAACAAGTCGATCGCGCTGGTCAATGGTTCATCCGCCCTGATGGACGGAATATCAGCGTTCATCACGGTGTCAACCGAAGTGGCGCTGCGCAGAGTCTCATCGAAGATGAATTCCCGCAAGGAAGACAGATCGAGCACCCCCAGCAGTCGACGAGATTCACCTTCGACCACGGCAAAATGATTGCGCTTGGTATTGGGCAACAACTTGACAAGGTCGTCCAGGTTGCTGCCCGATTCGATACTGACTGATTCCTCATCGACCATTTCGCCAACGTACAAATCCGAAAGAATGCGCACGTCGGTACCCGGTCGTAACAAGCGCCCGCTCTCGGCGAGGTCCCAGGTATAAAAAGAGTGCCGCATCAGATTTCGCGAAACCAATGCGCTGAGCACTGCAACCAACATAAGCGGTAGTGTGCTGTCCCATCCCCCAGTCGTTTCAAGCGCCAGAAAAATTCCGGTAAACGGCGCTTGCATGGTGCCGGCAACCAGTCCGGCCATCGCGACCAAGGCAAAAAAGCCGGGTGCAGCAAGATTAGAACCGGGCAATAGCAGGTGCAGCAAGCTGCCAAATCCGACTCCGAGCAATGCCCCGATTACAAGGGAGGGTGCGAAAATGCCGCCGGGAGCATTGCTGCCGAGGGTCATGGTAGTAGCCAGGAACTTGGCTGCCAACAGGGCAATCAGAAGTGGTACGGCAATGTTGGCGCTGCCATCAAGGATCGAGTTGACCAAGCCGTATCCTTCGCCGGCAGCTTGTGGTTGCCACCATGCAATCAATCCTACCAGCAAGCCAGCAACAGCGGCTACTACCCCGGTTCGACCGAGCAAATCTCCCTGCTTGAGACGGCGAGCGGCTGTTTCGATACTAAAAATGGAACGCACCAGTGCAACAGAGACCAAGCCTGCAACTGTGCCCAACACCACACAAGCCAACAGGTCGGGTATACCCCAACTGAACTCGGCCGCATTGAATGCCCCCTCCGCCCCCATTACCACCCTACCGGAAACGGTAGCGAAAGCAGCAGACACAGCAACGGGAATTACCGCTCCGAGGGTCCATTCGGCCAGCACCACTTCCATGGCGAAGATGAGGCCGGTCAATGGGGCGTTAAAAATGGCACCAATTCCACCGGCCACCCCACAGGCCACCAATAGCACTCGCTGGCGTTCCGCCAATTTCATGCTACGGGCAATGCTGCTACCTACTGCAGCGGAACTAAAAACAATGGGCCCTTCCAGCCCGGCCGATCCACCGCTGGCAACGGTAAACAGTGACCCCAACAGGCGGCTGACAATCGAGCGCCGGCGCATGAACCCACCGCCACTTGAAACCGACTCGAGGACTGCCGGCACACCGTGACCACCAGGTTCACGAAACAACTGTCTCACCACCCACACCCCCAACAGAGCACCAATCGACGGCAACAAGGA
>NVRO01000097.1 GCA_002400895.1 Planctomycetota bacterium | reverse complement strand
CGAGCGGAGCCGAGCCGGTGGGCGAGCCCAGCTTTGCAGACGGAACCGGTTGGTTGGATTTAAAGTTGACCGAAGAGGGAGTTCACAACATCAAGCTTGAAACCCCGCTAGGCAACTTTGAAAGTAATCCGGTGGTGGTGAGGAAAAATATCGAACGGGTGTTGTGGGCCGACCTGCAGGTGCACACGGCTATTTCCGATGGCACCGGGGAGTTGGATCAGGTTTATCGTTACGCGCGCGAGGTTGCCGGGCTCGATGCTGTTTGTATCACCGACCACGACCATTGGGGCATGAAGTTTTTGGACCAATCTCCCTTGGTGTGGAAGTCGCTCCAGGACGCCGCCGAAGAGTGGAATCAGCACAACGACTTCACCGCCTTTCTGGGATTTGAATGGACCAATTGGGTTTATGGCCATCGCCATGTGATTTATGGCGGCTCCGAAGGCGAACTAATTTCATCGATAGACCCCGACTACGACACCCCACAGGAGTTGTGGGCGGCTTTGCGAGGTCAAAATGTGCTTACCGTTGCCCACCATTCTGCCGGTGGCGCGGTGGCTACCGATTGGCGGATTGCGCCCGACCCGGTGCTTGAACCGGTGACCGAAATCGTGTCGGTACATGGCTCATCCGAAGCTTTCGACTCCCCCGGCAGGATTTACAGCGCCAAGCAGAATAACTTCGTGCGTGATGCACTTGGCCGTGGTTATCGCCTCGGCTTCATGGGCAGCACCGATGGCCATGACGGCCACCCCGGGTTGGCGCACCTGGCAGGAGCGAGTGGGGGCGTGGTTGCCATTCTCAGCGAGGACAACACCCGTGATGCAATCATGCAGGCTTTGCGGGAGCGTCGCTGTTTCGCAACCAATGGTCCGCGGATTCTGCTGCGGTTTGAACTGGGCCAGGCCAAGATGGGTGGCACTGTTCCGGCCGGAGTCGAGAATYTGACGCTCACCTGTCGGGTAGTTGGAACCGCACCGATTGAGCGCGTCGACATCATTCATGGCTCCGAGGTGGTCAGTTCGGTYGCCGCTGGAAGCAAGCGGGTGTTCTTCTTTAGTGCTGAGGTCCCGACCATGACAGCTGGAGAATTCGTYTATTTGCGAGTGGTCCAAGAGGACGGCGGCTTGGCATGGTCATCGCCAATCTGGGCKGAATAGTTACGGACAGGGCCGTCGCCTGGTCTTTCTCAGCGCCGCAGCATTATGCGCATCCGGTTTAGAGAATCGTCATCGGTACCGGAGTGGCGACATTTATTATCTGAAAMCCGCCGCCAATAATGTCGTTGTAGGTAGCAAAGATGGCGTAAATAGTCAAAAAGCGCAAACTTGCCTTGTTAGGCACAGTTACTGAAACCGGGATGTTGCCGCCTGCMGGTACCAGACCGGAGAACCCCGGTAGGTTGTGAGTAGCATCCCAGCCGGCGTCAATATTGCCGGGGATGTTTACACCACCCACGGTGACTCCTGGAATAGTGCCCAGGCACACCCAGCCCTGRTAGTTGAAGCCCTCGTCATCGGGGGCATTGAACTCCATATTTAGCGGCTGCCCGACAATCGGGAAGGTCACGATGTCAATCCAAGCATTGCCGCCACCGCCGCCGTTCCAGTTGGTGGTGTCAGCGTCGTTGTCCTTTCCGGGAGTGCCAAAATCTCCATTTCCGTACCAGCCGGTTCCGTCAGTGAAATTGGCAGAGGAGGCATCTCCCAGCAAATCCATGCGCTCCGCCGAGACTCCGGCGCCACCCGGGAAGCTGGTGTCCCAACTGACTTCGTCGAGAGTAGTCGCGCCAATCTTCATGCGAATTRCRTCGGTGGCCCCAAGGCTGGCTCTGCCACTCGGCCACACCAGGTGGGGCCGATAACCCCCATTGCGCGAAGGTAATCCGTCATTTCCATAGACGACTTCTTCCCCTGCCGCGAGCAGGAAATTTGCGCGGACTATAAAGTTGTCACTGCCGTAATCGGTAATACTGCTCAGGCYGGAAGAGACCGGTTCATTCTCGCGAGCCCCGGCGACTTCGAACCACTCTCCATCACTGTCACTCACCTTGTCCGGGTCACGCATGATTTCAGCGACCACCAACTCTCCGGCGCCCGCAGTGCTTGGAGCCGAATTATCACAATGAGCGGTGAAGCTGGTTCCGTCGAGCGCAGTCACCGTGTAGCTGGCACCATCGGTTGAAAGATGAATAGTGCCACCGGCATCCGTGAATCCTTCGGTGCCGACACCTTCGGTAACTGCCCAAACCGGGATGGTCCAGGACGCCTTGTTCATGCGGTCAATGACTTCCTGWKTGGGGTAACCGTACACGTTGGCATGTCCACATGGAATGATTGCAAATTCAGGCTTGAGGTAAGCCATTAATGAGGAATTGGTGCTGGTTCGTGAGCCATGGTGGTTCACCTGGTAAACGTCAACATCTCCGCAGAGTTGCCCAGCCCTGGTTTCTACATCGGCAGTGGAGTTGCCACCACCAGTCAAGTCACCTCCCAACCACATGTCAAAGTCCTGGTATTCAACCTTCCAGGCAATGCTGGCCGAATTCTCCCATTGCGAAGAGCTGGAAATATTAACCGTGCTGCCATCTTTCAGCCTCCCTTCAACCACCAGACAGGTCAGGGTCACRCCACCACCAAGATCGACAACTTGGCCGGGAGTGACGGTTTGCCKAACYGAAGAATATCGGTTCTTGTAATCGGCATAACTCTGAGTGCTGGGCTCATTATTATTCCCCCGATCCAATGCAACAGTAGCATGAATCCCTGCATTCCAGATTTCGTCCAGGCCGCCAAGATGGTCGGCGTGATAGTGACTAACGCCGACATAATCGAGCTGGGTAATTCCCAATTGAGATAGTAGTGGGTATACATCGGCGTTGCCCTTGCCGTTATCTCCGGCATCAAACAGGAAGGTCTTTCCGGACGGTGAGCGCAGCAGGGTCGAGTCCCCTTGTCCCACTTCAATGAACCAGACCTCAAGCTCTTGGGCGTTGGCGGAGATTGCGCCCGACAAGATGGCGGCGCAAAGAAGAAACGATCGCAACATTAGTGGAGGGAGTTGGAGGTTAACCCGGGGGTTGAACCATTGTACCCCCTGAAATGGCTGCGAGCTTTCGCATAAACCTGAGTTTCGTGTTGTTGGAGGTGGTGCAAACTGTGTGGATGCGAACTCCACTGCGTGAATATTCCGTTTCCAGCCCGGAAAGCATGTGCCCAGGGTATTGATGTGTCCCTGACGAACTCCCGCCGTCTCCGATCAGGAGAATGGTGTCAGCTCCCCATTCTCGCTGGATGTCTCTTAACGCATCGTATAAGGAAGAAGTTGAGCGAAAGCTCCTCCGCTCCAGCAAGGCGAGAGCTTTCTTCCGGTTTTTATCCGTGTTTTTCACCAGCTTGCCAAAAGAGCTGATCAGTTCCTTTTCAACTACCACCAAATCGAACATCGCATCATTCGGAAGTCGGTCCAGCAAGATTGTAATTTCACGGCGTGCAGCCTGCAGACAGGTAGTGTCACCCATGCTGTCGTTCATGGATCCGGAGCCGTCGAGAGCAATCACCAGTCGTTTGCTGTCAACCGGCACTCCGAACATACTGGCAACAGTGTCCTGTTCGTGCTCCGTGCGTTGCTGATTGGCTCTGGGGGTGGAAGCCCCATCTTTCAGCCACTGTTCCCCTTCGTTGTCCCACCAGCGCTGCCAGATATCCGGATTCCTCCCGATTCTCAAGCCGGTTAGGTCCATCATCAGATTGCCATAGTCGACCGCGAAGCGCCCGCCACCCTGGGCGGTTTCGGCGGCAAGCGACTTGATTATTTCTGGAATCAACATTGCAAACTTGCGTTCTGCAATGACATCTATTGCCGCAGCACGTAGTGCACAGTTCCAATCAGCCGGCTTTCCAAGTGACAGAGATGACAGCAACAACGGCCGCAGTGATTCGCCATTGATGGCCTGATTTTGCCCCAGAAGGCGCAACAACTCTGCACGGCTGCCGGGGTCTTTGGCAGAGAGTGCCATGCCGATTACGGTCGCAGTGAAGTCCGACTCTGACCCCGCCAATTGGGCAAGACCAAGACCTGGGGCAACGTTCAAATCTGCGAGCACCCTTGCTTGCGGTTCCCTGCCACCAAAACCGTCAAAGTCCAGGAGGTTTTTAGCGTGAAGTGTACCCAGGGTGCGCTGCCACTGATATTTCAAGTCCTGGTCCTTGCATTTAGTCAGGCTCTTGTCGAGCAATGGTTTGAGTGCAACCGGAGCTTTTGCCGTCGCCAGTGCGCGCAGACAAACCCAGCGCAGCAAAGTGCTGTTCTTCTTGTCCGCTGCAGCCTCGGCAACCAGGGATAATTCTTCCTTGCTTTCGGCTTTGAGCATCCCGCTAAAGAACCAATCGCGCAGAAAGACCCCGCGATAACTATTTATTTTGTCGTCGAAAAGTTCCAGACGAACTTCCATGGCTTCAACCGAGCGCATTTCGGACAATTGCCTGGCTGCTTGGTAAGCACCGGCTTCATAGGTGGCCTTGTCGACTAACAATACTATCACCAAGCGCTACATCGGCCATATCCAGTGTAGTTGATGAAACCGTTAACCGTATGTCACTACCTCGGTTATCGA
>NVRO01000096.1 GCA_002400895.1 Planctomycetota bacterium | reverse complement strand
GGGCTTTGGCAATCTGGACGCCGATGGTACCGACGAGCTCCTGGTCTCCGCCCTCGGTGGGATAGGCGGCGGCACCGGCATTGAAAGGTGAAGCTGATAAGTGGCAACTACTGCAACCGGGCCATCCCGGCAAAGCGCTGGCCATTGGCAAGAACTTTTTGGCCCATGCTCGCGAGTTCGGCGTCGAAGCGCCCGACGAGTTGGTGTGGTTCGCCAAGCTTCCCGGCTGCTTGTCCGGCCCTGGTTGTGAAGTACAGATTCCAGCCTGGCTCGATAGCAGAGTTGACCATGAGGCTGAGGTTGTATTGTTGGTCGGCGCGCCGCTTCACAACGCCGATCTGGAGGGTGCCGCCGCGGCCATCGCCGCCTACACCCTTGGTAACGACATCACCGCCCGCAAGCAGCAGGGGCTGGACCGCAAGCGCGAATGGCCATGGTTGCGTTCCAAGAATATTGCCGGCTTCGGACCATTCGGTCCGGAATGGACCCCGGCTTCGAGCATTTCGAACCTGTCCCAACTTGAGCTCCGCGGCTACGTCGGTGACGAACTGCGACAACAAGCGAGTCTGGCGGATTTGTTGTGGGAACCGGCAAATGCGCTGGTGGAAATATCCAGATGGTGCCCACTGAACCCCGGCGACATTGTTTTTATGGGAACTCCGGCCGGAGTTGGCCCGATTCAGGACGGCGACCTGTTGCGGGTCGAAGTTGACCAGCTGGGTTGCTTGCACAACCCGGTGCGCAAACTAGAAAACTAGTGGTCCGATCAGCTTGTCCATGCTGACTGGTCCGAGTTGACGTGAATCCCAGGAAACTGCGGCGTGGTCACCGAGCGCATAAAAACTGTCGTTGGGTACCTTTACCGACAGCACCAGATCCCGGTCCACGGCACTTGATGGCAATTCGAGTTTGCTGCCGTTGACCAGCAAGGAGCCACCTTCGAATCTGAGTTCATCGCCGGGCAGGCCCACCAGTCGCTTGACGTAGCGGCGGCCGGGCTCGGTCGGGGCCGAGAAGACCACGATGTCGCCGCGCACGGGCTGGTACCAGGTGGCGGACAATTCGCGAAAGCACACCGTTTGCCCGTCAACCAGGGTAGGTTCCATGCTCCTACCATGAACCGGAGCAAGATGGTAGGTGCTCAATTCTGGCATCATGAACAGCAATACCACCCCGCCGACTCGCAAACCTCGTAGGAGAAAACGAGGCCCTGACAGGAGTCGGCTGGGTGGAAATGATCTCGGCACCTACCTTCGTCGGCAACAACGCCCTTATGACTTGAGAACAAATGAGGGGAGATGGACAATACAGAAATGTCGCGCGCAGTAGGGGTCAGCTTGGTCGCTCCCGTTTACAACGAGGAGGACAATATCGTCGAGCTCGTACATCAGGTTGAAGCGGCGATGGACCCCAGCGGATTGAATTGGGAATTGATTCTGGTTGACGATGGTTCAACTGATGGCTCGTGGGCAAACATTCAAGCTTGCTGCGACTCCTGTGACTCCCTGCGCGGTTTGCGATTGGCACGMAATAGTGGTCAAACCGCCGCCATCGTCGCCGGCTTCCGCGTAGCACGTGGTGGTTTCATCGTAACCCTGGATGCCGACCTGCAAAATGACCCGGGTGATATTCCGGGGCTGTTGCATGAACTGAAGAAGCARAATGCAGATGGTGCAATCGGGATTCGCCAAGACCGCAACGATACCTGGGTGCGTCGTTGGTCTTCGCTGATTGCCAACAGTTACCGGCGTGCTCGCACCGATGACGACACCATCGATACCGGTTGTTCGCTGAAAGTGTTTCGCGCCGAATTCCTCGCCGACTTYCCCAACTTTGCGGGCATGCACCGTTACATGCCCGCATTGGCCCGCCTGAACGGGGCGACCAACATCCTGCAAGTGCCGGTCAAGCATCGCCCCCGCCTCCACGGGGTTTCAAAGTACGGCGTATGGAACCGACTGTGGGTCGGACTCGCCGATGTGCGCACRGTGAACTGGATGCAACGACGCCATCGCCACATCACGATTTCCGAGGAATGCGGAAATGGCTGAAGTGATTGCCGAGTGGTGGGTCAARCTTTCGGCCAATATTGGTCCGATTGTRATTCTTGGCCTGCTCGGCCARGCGGTGTTCATGACCCGTTTTCTGGTGCAATGGATTGCTTCCGAACGGGCCGGGAAATCGATAATGCCGACAGCTTTCTGGTGGTTGTCGATTTGTGGCTCGGCGATGGTTTTCGTTTACGCAATAATTATTGCCGAACCCGTGTTCATAATCGGGCAGAGCCTMGGCTTCATTATTTACACCCGCAACCTGGTGCTGATTCGCCGGGACAAAAAAGATCAGGCTCATGATTAAAGGGTTTCCGCCGTGCCTGAAGACCATTTTCGGCGAGCATTCCCAACTACAGAGCGGCATGAATGAGGCCAGTACCAGCGGTGAGCTGGTCAAGGATGAAGAAGAGACCTTGTTGGTGAGAACTTTGGCACCGTCGGATTCCTCCACCGACCCCGGCCGCTGGTGGAAACTTTACCGGGTACCACTACGGCGGCGCTGCTTCGCCTGGCTTGGTCCCAGTCGCGCCCGCCGCGAAGGTGCTGCCCTCAGGCGTTTGGCGGAACTGGACTTGCCTTGTGTTGAGGTGCATGGAGTAGCTGAACACCGTTGCGGACCACTGTTGTGCTCTTCTCTTCTGGTCACCAACGATTGTGCCGGCGGAACCGATTTGCGGATGTTGCTACGGCAGAAAGAACTCACCCCGGCCCGCCGCAAGAAGTTGATGGAGATGGCTGGCCGCGCCGCGCGTCGGCTTCACGATGCCGGGATTGTTCATTTCCGCATGCAACTGCGCAATGTGCTCGCTCTCGCCCCGGATGATTCACCCTGCTGGTTGGATGCCCCCTATGCTTGTGATTTCCGTTCTCCGGTACCCAAATGGCTACGGGCGGTAGATTTGGTCGACTTGGTCGGTGCGCAAAGTATTGCCACGGTGGAAGATGCCCGCACCGTATTGCTAGCCTACGCCGACCGAGTTACCCCCCCCATCTCCCTGGAACGGCTGCGCGCACGCACGCCGTTCGCCCAAAAATTACGGCGCATCGGGGGCTACGTCTTCGCCATCAATAGTGGTCGCCGGATCCGGCTGACTCCTCCCCAACCAGCAACATGACTCTGCCCGAACGCCTCGCCGCCTACAACACCCCCGAGGGCGCCCTCGAGTATCTCGATGAATACGAGAAAGCTCACCGCAAGTTGTCCGACAAACGCGAGCGCCGCCTGCTCGAAGGTTATTTCGAGCGGATTGGTCAGGTCGACACGATTTTGGACCTGCCCTGCGGCTTCGGTCGTTACTTGCCATTTCTATCACGGCACGGAAAGTCGGTGGCACAATCCGACTGGAGCAAGGACATGCTGGTATTGGGCCGCAAACTTTATGGTGAAGATGCAGCCCTTGGTCGCTTTCGTGCGCTCGGGCATCAGATGCCGCTGGCCGACGGCACCGTTGAGGTGAGTTTTTCGATGCGTCTCAACCACCACCTGGTGGACCCGCTAGTACGACGCGGCCACATTGAGGAATTGTTTCGAATCAGCTCGTGCTGGACTATTTTTTCCTACTTCGACTACAACTCGCTCAAGAACCTGGGGCGGCGAGTGCGCTATCGCTGTGGCAGTACCATTCGCCGCAAGAACACCATGTTGCGCCGGGAAGTACACGACCTTGCCCGCACTGCCGGCTTCAAAATAGTCTGCGACCCGATGTTGTTCGTAATCGGTTCAGGCCACCGTCTGGTGCTGGCCGAACGCAGCAAGTCTTAGCTGCCCGGACCGTTCCAGACTGCCGGCTCAACCTGGTGCAAACTGGGCGGAAGTTCTCCGTTGCGCGCGCTGACGGTGGTTGCCATTCCACCACGGACGTTGAACTCGCCACGAACTTCCATCCACACCGGCTCGAGTGCAGCAACCAGTTTGGCCAGAATGCGATTGGTCACGTCCTCGTGGAAATGCCCCTCGTTACGAAAGGACCACAGATACAACTTGAATGATTTGAGTTCGAAACAGCGCGGGCCAGGCACATAGCGCACCCGAATGGTGGCGAAATCAGGTTGTCCGCTGAGCGGACAAACACAAGTGAACTCGGGAGTAACACTTTCCACCATGTAATCATGGTCGGGATGGGGATTCTCGAAAGTCTCGAGCTCAAATTCCTGGTCGGCACTCATCTGCAACAGGATAACCGCGCTCGCAATCAGTCGCCGTAGGTTCCACCAATGGTGGTGAAGTGGATGCCGAGAATGTTGCTTATAATTCCGACCAGAGAAGTCCAATCATCGGGACTGGAATAGACTGAAGTAATCTTGGCATTTGGGATTTCTGCGAGCTCCTCGTGGGCGGCGGCAAAATCATCGCCAGGAATCTCCATACCGAGAATAACCAGGGACTCGGCATGGGCAGAGAAAACCCCGTCATTGGCTTGCAATCCGGAACAGGCGGGAATGAGCAGCAGGGACAACAGGAATGCGGCAACTTTCATAAGAGAGATTATATGACTACCGCAATAGATACCGGCTAAACGTGGGGATTGAAAGGTGTTTATGCCCCCTAACCTTGATGTGAGTGCTAGGATTGAGGAAGTACCCCTACATC